>JBGUNT010000001.1:0-5555 GCA_045117495.1 Candidatus Limimorpha sp.
CGGTGTTCCAGCTGAGGGTGAAGGTGCCGTCCTCGTCGGTGTCGAAGTAGAGGGGCTGGCTGCCTTCGGTGATGTCGCGGAACAGGACGCCGAAGTCCTGGTTGTCGTGGCGCAGGCTGATGCGGCCCTTGGTGGAACCCACGTTGAGCTTCTCAGCACCGCCGTTCTCGGGACGACCGAGTTCGAGCACGGCCACGTTCTTGCTGTCCTGACCGTTGTCGAGCATGAAATTGATCAGCGGGTAGTTCTGCTTGCCACGGAAGTTAGGAGTACCATCGTTGGTACGCATGGCGTTGGTGAACTGCGCCTTGCCACCCTTGCTCACGCGGATCATGAAGCCCTGGTGCATGTTGATGTACTGCGAGGCGACCTCAGCATCGTCAGAGGCTTGGGCGGCATATTGCAGCCAAGCGTCTGACTTGGGATCGTAGACGGCATAGGTGTTGGCGTAAGCCTCGCCGTCCCAAAGACTGCTGTTGACCGTCTTGAACTCCTCGAAGTCGAGGTAGCTCTGGTAGGGGTTGCCGAGCAAGTTGTAGCCTTTCAGGCCAGTCCATTCGGGGGCATCGGCTGAGACCTTGATGGAAATGTCGGCATGATTCAGCGTGCCGTAGTTCTGGAGGAACTGCGAACCCCTGTATTCAACAGAGTCGAAGGCTGAAGCATTGAAGGCCAGCAGATAGCCCTTGCCAGGGATGAATTGGGTTTCGTTATCCTGAACGCCAAGCTCATTCACATAATCGATATGGGCATGGTTAGAGGGCACATCATAACCAATTGCATCGTTAATCAGATCCATATGCCAGTGGCTCTTTCCGTTGCGGCGGAAGTTGATCCAATGGTATTGGGGCTCGTAGAAGCAGTAGAAGTCGCTCTGGTGATAGGTGCCAAGGTCGGTGGGGAAGATGTCCACATCGTCGTTGGTCTGGTCGAGACGCCAGCCACATGGATTGGCAGCAGTGCTATGTGGCACCTGATCGTTGTTGGCATACGTCCAACCAAAGCCGCTGTCCTCTAACGAAGAGCTGACGTTGTGCCAACGGTTGCCCTCCTGAACCTGGCCGTATTGACCACCAAACACCTTGATGGATTGACCGGTGAAGGCTTTGACGACAGAGTTTTCGTCTTGCAGCAGGCTGACGTTCTCATCGATGTAGACCACCACGCCATTGGCGGTGCAGTTGTTGGCGATGCCTTCCTTGCCGTTGCTCTCTTCAATGGTGATATCGTCGTTTCTGTATAAGTTGATGGTGCCTTTATAGATGGCCTCGTGTTCCGTGACTTTATAGAAGTCGGGATTCTTGACCGTGTATTCGTTGCTGATATGAGTGCTGTCGTTCATGTTGCCGTTGTTGTGGCGATACAGCATATCGAGCAGTGAGGTGGCATAGTCGACGCGGATGCCGTCGGCTGAACCGAGGCAGGTGATGGAGTCAGTGCCGAACACGTCGAAAGCAAGCACGGGATAGTCGCCGTTGATGTTGCCTCCGTTGGGCGAGCGCAGATAGCCGCCAGCGGTGGTGCGCTTCCATTTGGCTCCGGTGCCCTTGTCGGCATTCAGTTGGTCGAGCAGTGCGGTTCTCGTTTCGCCGAGGGTGGCATCGTGATAGAAAGGACGAGCCCATTGTGCCGGCTCGGCGTGTTTGTAGGTCATGGTTCCAGCAGTGCTGGAGGCCGGGACCTTACCTGCAAGGTCTTCGGGAGAATACGACTTGGTGTAGGTGGCTGCCGTGCCCGTGATCTGGCCGAAGATGACCTTGTTCAAGTTTTGGTTGTCGCGCTCGAAACGCACATAGCAGTTGGTGATGGTACCTGTGTTTTCGGCGGCGATACCACCAGTGTATTTTCCCGTAATGCCGTTGTCGAGATAGTTGTAGACGCCGTTGGTGAAGCCATTGGAGAACGAGCCTTCGTTTCTGCCGATCATGCCGCCCATGGTGTAGCCCGTGAGCTCGGCCATGGCCATGCAGGAGTGGATAGTGCCGCGGTTGAGGCCGACCAAACCGCCGAAGACCAGTTTGGAGTCGTTCGCGGGATCGGCATATTTCGGGTCGTTGTTGCAGGTGATGCGTCCAGCGGCCTCGCAGTTGAAGATGAGACCTGTGGTCTCAAGGGTGTCGGCGATGATGCCATGGTGCACGAAGTGTTCGTTATGGTGCTTACCGCGGAAGTCGGCGTCGAGAACGAAGAGGTTCTTGATGGTGCCGCTCACGTCGGAGAACATGCCGGGGAAGACTACCACGTTCTTCTCGTCGCCTTCGATCAGCTTGTAGTATTTGGAGGCGTTGTTCTTGAGGCCGGTGACGACGTGTCCGTTGCCGTCGAAGGTGCCTTCGTAGACCATGTGAACCCTCTGTCCGTTGTTTTCAATGTAACGGGTCATGGTCACGCCGTCCTCCACGTAGGTTTCAACCTGGTTGCCGCAGCCGATGGGCACCCAGTTGTGGGCACTCATGTCGATGTCGGCGGTGAGGCGGCCGTTCAGTTTGGGATGCGAGGCCACTGTGTTGTTGTGCGTGTAGCCGACACGTCCATTCACCTCGCTGATGAACCAGGCCAGGTCTTCAGGCGAGTCGATGTCAACGGTCTGTCCCGAACCGTCACCGGTCACTTCCGGGAAGCCCTCGGGCTTTTCTGTGATCACTTCCGTCCACACCGAGCCGAGCACGTTGGCGGTGGGGATGTTGAAAGGCAGCGTGTTGATGGTGTCGCCGTTGGGTTGAATCACCGAAAGCGGGCCATTGGTGAGGATGCCGTCGCCCCATGAGCCGCCGTCCACCTCCAAGGGGATGAACATCTGCAGTTTACGGCCGAAGAAGACAGGTTCTCCGTCAACTATAACTGGGTTGCCGTCGTCGTCCACTTCTTGGGCCACATACATGCCTTTGAAGTTGAAGTTGGAGAAGGTGAGCGTCTTGCTGTCTTCATCGTAGTCGACGATGCCGTCAGCGAGGCGGTTTTCGTCGTTGCCGATGACCATGCCCTCAACGCCGTCCACCGTACCTAAAGTCATGCGGGTGGCGCCGTCGGTGGGGTCTTCGAAGGTGAACACGCCGCCCACCTTGCCGTTGCACTTGGGGGCATAAGCCCTGATGGTTGCACCAGGTGTGGAGCCTGTGGGGATGTTGAGCTGGAAGCTGGGCGAGATGACGTCTTGCACCACCGTGCCGGCACCGAGGTCTACTGCGGCGCCGCCGCTCTCTTGGGCGATGCTTTCGAAGATATTGGCAAGGTCGCTGGCACTGGAAGCGGAGAGGTATTTACCTCCATTGTGGTCGCCAGCAGCGTGGGGTGAAACGGTTAAAGTCTGCCAAGGTGTTGTGCCAGGCGTTTCCGTTGCAGAATAGTTGCTTGAGATGAAATGTAACAATCCATTGGCTGCTGCATCGCCTGAAAGGTTTTCTTCTGATGTAGATTTCCAAAAGAATATATCATTAGCTTCTACAGTTGTCCAGTTGCTCCAATTATTATTAGCATTCCTTCTACTACGATAGGCAGCGTAAACCGCATTACCACTTATATAGTAATATCTATATTGATAATAGCGATTACCAGCAGGCCCGTTTCCATAACCCGCATCAGTAATAGGGCCATCAGTTGAATAATTAAGGCGAATTGTCTGGTATGGAGAAGTAGGAGATGCTCCATCAAAAACTCCAACGGAGTAAATAACAGCCCCATTTTGTTTTATTGCTCTAGCCTGAATCACAGCTGCATCAGCAACTTCTTGTGCAATAATATTTTGAGTATTGGTACCTGCTTGATTAGGATAACGCTTTTCGGCAAACAAATCATCACCATTTTGTTCGTCTGTAGGTGAAAGTAATCCAGGATAACCATCAGTAAAGAACACCACCACCTGGGTACGATCCATATCATTATGGGTATTAGGATCATTGTCAGGGTCAAATGTAGTGATATCGCGATTGACCAGGATATTGTAGGCCATCTCCAAGCCATATTGCATCATGGTTCCACCATTTGCATCAATATTGCCGGCAGCTGTTCTTAAGGTCGGGTTCACCGCATTGTTGACATTGACAAAGAGCAAAGCATTTTTATAGTTTTGGGTTGTAATGTTCTGATAGCTGATTTCATTGGGCGTCAATAATTCAGTGTTTTGATAGGTGTTGTAGTTGCCACCGGGAGCAGTGCCAAAGCCTACAAGAGCTACCCTGTGGTCAATGTCGTATCTCTTGGCATCGGCCTGGATGGAATCAAGAAAGAGGAGTACAGCTTCTCTTAAAGCCTCAACTCTTCGCTTTCCATCGCTCATGTATTCTTGCATCGAACCCGATTGGTCGAGCACAAGCACAATATCTGTAGGGATATGGGCTTCGGTCTTAATCTTTTCGCCCGTCACGAAGGTTTCGAGCATAATCTCACCCTTGGAGCCCATGGGGTCGGTTTCGTCGGGGATCCAGGTCTTGTGCATGTAGAGGCCATTGGTGGGCTCTTGCGCAAACGCCTCCAAGCTCATCAGCACCATCCCTATTAATAATAAGGTGTGCCGGAGGGCGCCTTTCAGTTTGCTGTGGCCGAGGAGGGCCAAGCTTTTCTTGTTTGTGTAATGATTCATTTGCATTGATTGTTTAACTGAATTATTATTATTTTTTATCAAATTTTCGATACTTGCGGGGTGCACTTTTTTACGGGTGCAAAAATACACTATCTCCTTATTAATTAAGGAGTTATGATGTAACAAAAGAGATATGGATTTGTAACAATTATGTTACTGCTTCACAATGGGGTTTTTCTCTTCTTGTTTGAGGGAGTCGGAATAGAGCGCAAAGAAGTCGCGACCCAATAAAACCGAGATACGAAACAGCATTTGGGTGTCGATACTGAAGCTGTTGAAGATGCGGTAGCAGGCCATGCGGTTCGTGCCCAATTGCTTGCTCAGCCAGGTCACCGTGCGTCCCGTGCGGTCCATTTCCTCACGAATTGCTTGCCCTATGTTGACTTTTTCCATTACTGCAACTTTTTCAATATAAAACTCTTGTTATCAGAGTTTTATAATTTCATTTTCATATGCTTTCACCTTGTTTCTGATGGCTTCTCGGCAGGAAGTCCAAGGCTTGACATTGGTTTTTATATCATACAAAGTTACGTTTTTTTGAAAAAAACAAGGTCACTTTGCGAGAAGTGGAACGAAAGGATAAAATCGGGAAGCGACGTGCGAAGGGGGTGTTTTGTCCATCAGGGGTGCGGCATATCTGGATTGCTTCTTCCGTTTTCACGGAATGAGGCCTCGCAATGACGCGAAGCGACGACGAGGGGTGTAGTCCTCTGGCGGTGTAGGGGATTCCGGATCAAGTCCGGAATGACTCCAAGGGTGACGACAAGGGTGTGGTCCTCTGGCGGTGAATGAGATTGACTACGTCGAAATCTCTGATTCAGCGTAGCTAATCTTCGATTTCCGGATCAAGTCCGCAATGACTCCAAGGGGCGGGAGTGTTGGGTAATGAGGTTCCCGCTTCGCGGGAATGGAGTTATAGTAACAGGTAACACGCGGCGGCTTGAAGCGTTCACGGGTCGTTAACGTTACTGGCCGC
>JBGUNT010000002.1:0-32043 GCA_045117495.1 Candidatus Limimorpha sp.
CAATGTGCTGGGGGGATAAAGAGAATAGACTATTTGAATTAGCAGCGCTCTAACTTATTCCTCTTCAACATGAAAAGCCTATTTGTGCAATTCCCTTGCACAAACCCTTTTTACTTTTGCAGCAAATAATCAAACAATTATTCACGCAAAAGTTCATCAACCATGGAAGAATACAAAGACGAATACACCTCCTTTGAAAGAGAATCGAAAACACAAGAGATCATTGGAAAGGTCTTGGGCATCTTCTTTTGTGTGACATTATTCGTATTCTACGTTTTCAATGTTTACGACTTTATCACTTCAACATCTGTTTATTCCCTGGTTTATTCCTTGGTAATGGGATGCGGCCTTGTGTCGGCAGTTGCTATATATTTTCTTCTATGCCGACTATTGAAAAAAACTGACATTCTAGAGCGTCGTATCTGCAAACGACTCGACAAGCAAGGCTATTCACACGAAAAGAGGGAAGGCACGTTGTACGTCACGAAACACGACAATCATTTCCGCGTGTTTATCAGGGACAGCTTTGACAGAAGAATTAAGCATCTGTACTTCCTTTATGATTTCTATGATGACAACTTCGGAAAAGTGAGCATGGAAGGCTGGACAAGAGCGGCAAATTGCATCAATACGAACAATACCCTTACTACTTTTGTCGTGCTTGACGACCACTTTTGCTGCTGCTATCAGACAGCCATTGCCAATGCAAGAGACTTTATGAAAGAATTTGATTATGCCTATCGGGTTATTGGCGGTGCTTTGGAAGACTATAATAGAATCTATCCGCATATAGAACGAGATTTCCCAAACAACACATCGGAAAACAAAAGTAGCATAGGATTCAGATAATAATTCCGAATCAGATTACACGTGAGACTTATGCTTAAGGACTACTATTCCATATTGGGTATCAGCTTCAACGCATCGGATGAAGAAATCAAACGGGCGTATCGTGCCCTGTCAAAAAGATGGCACCCGGATGTGAATCCTGGACTTGATACGACTGCCATCATGCAAGACATCAATGAGGCATATTACATCCTGAGGGATTCAGCAATGCGAGTAAGGTATGATGCTGAGTATGTGAAAAATCCTGCTGGTTACGACATGCAAGATGTGGTTCTGAGACAGGCTATAAAAAAGGCAAGAGAATCGGCTGCCAGTTATGTTCGCAGGATTGTTGCCAATTGGGTTCGTAAGGTTTCGGCCAGGATGAAAAGTATTGCGCAACATGCCATGGTGGCCATCCCGAAGTTTTCTGGTGTGGCAATGGTGGCATTGATAACTGCATCAATAGACACCATGTGCAACAAAATAGAAATAATACATCCTAAAAGCAGGGCAAGTTCCGGTGTGGTTTATGAATCAGATTTGCGTAACACACAACCTAAACAATATGAAACATTCACATTAGATCAAGTATTTGATGCCATTAACTACAAAAACCTGATGCAATTGAAAAATGAGAATCATAATTCAATCAACAACTATTTTAAATATCAGAAAATTAACTCTATAAAAGATTAAACACCATGTTAGGTTCAATCATTGGAGATATTATAGGCTCAAAACATGAAGGTTACTACAACCGAATCAAAAGTACAGACTTCGAGCTGTTCGATAAAAGCAGCAAGTTCACTGATGACACCGTGCTGACCATCGCCGTGGCGGATTGGTTGATGCGAGACCCTAAGCGTCAACACGCAACCTTGGTCAAGATCATGCAAACATACGGGAGGATGTATCCTGGAGCCGGCTTCAGTCACGCCACCAAAGCATGGCTCAATAGCGAAGACCCACAGCCTTACGGCTCCTTTACGAATGGAGCCGCCATGCGTGTCAGTCCTGTCGGATGGGCTTTTGAAAGTATGGAAGAGACGTTGGAAGTAGCGAAACGTTCGGCTGAGGTGTCGCATAACAGTGAGCAAGGCATTACTGCTGCCCAAGCCGTTTCGGCTGCCATATTCATGGCTCGTAATCAGGCGAGCAAGGCAGAAATCAAAACCTTTGTTGAAGAGCAATTCCATTACGATCTTAATCACACAATCGAAGGAATACGTCCGCATTACGATTTCGATTGTTCCTGTGAAGGAAGCGTCCCTGAAGCCATCATGGCTTTCATGGATGGCGAAGACTTTGAGTCCGTTGTCCGTCTGGCTGTTTCACTGGGGGGTGACAGCGATACGCAGGCCTGCATCGCGGGTGGCATCGCTGAAGCGTATTATGGTAGTATCCCGAAAGAAATCATCAAGAAGGCCGTACATTATCTACCCAGCCATTTTCGCAAAGTTATCACAGATTTTGCCATGGCTACTGAATATCAATTGCCAAATTGTATTTATTAATAAGTTATCAACGGCATAAAAAACATGAAAAATTATGGATTAGCCACATTGTTGGCAACACTTATGCTAGCATCATTCTTTGGATGCACCAACAACAGGAAGTCGGAAAAAGAAGTATTGCAGGACACTAGACCCATACAAAAACACGAGGAAATATGGGATGATTTTCAGAGGCGTAAAGATTCTCTTTGGACTGTGTTCAATGAATCGACTGACGAAGCGGAGGCTGATAAGGCGAGGGTTATGCTCTTCGATATGGGCTGTAATGCTGACTGGGGTATGATCGTTTCGACAGATTATGAAGGGCGTAAAGCACGTGTTGATAAGGAGTTTCAACAATTAATCTCTGCTCATCCAGAGCAGGAGGCGCTTTTCCGCGAAGAGAAAGAAAGATGGGAGAATTATCATGAAGCAGTTTTGGCGGTGGCGGAGCTTGAAGACCACGGTAGCAGTGGAGCTTTGTATATCGTTGGTACTTTAGAACAAAGCGTGGATCTTTGGTTGGCTTCCTTTCATAACATGTGGTTAATTGAACAAAACCAAGATATTTCATTCCCAAAGACAGTTTTTACTTCACGCATGATTGACGATGCCTATGCGGCATATATCCAACAGGAGGACAATGACTGGAGTAACTTTTTTAGCGATAATGAGAAAGACGGGATGGAGGAGCATCATAAAGCTATTGAGCACGAATGGCAACTTTGGAACGAGTGGATGGCTTTTCGCAAGACGGTTTCAAAGTCTCTGCCAAAGGATATTCGCAAAATATATGATGATTGCACAAACCTTACGGTAAGGACGAAGCTACTCCAACTAAAAAACCAAAACCAGGGGCTTGGTTTAATTAATGATTATATTGATAGTTGCTTGTTGCCTGACAGTTGTTCCGACCAGGAATTGTTAGATTATCCGGGGTTTGATGTTGTTTTGAAAAGGAACTAAGAGGCAGAATTACCTCAAGTAGCGTAAAAGGCTTGCCTTGATGTGGTTTGGCAGAAGCTATTATGCTGGCTGTGTGGACGGTGGTGGAGCGGAAATGTTAGGAAGTGCCATTTTGTATAATTTTGGCAAAAAAGTGCGTTTATTGCCGATATTATATTTACTGCCAGTTGAGTCCACCGGCCGTTTTTTTATCAAAAAGAATTGTTGGCGTCAGAAAAAACTATTTTTGCATCCGAAAGTTAGAAAAAGTGTATCAAATATACACAAAACCGAACTTTGTGATGTAAATTAAGAGAATTACTATCTATCCGATTTCCTGAAGGCACTTGTGGTAGAAAGCGCTGCGCGATGCAAGTTTCCGTTCAATATGACGAAAGGGTTGCGGACGTTGGGGAGCAGCACGAATTATTTTGCGGGAGTTTTTGACGAAAATGAAAGGTTAATTCGTCTCGGTTTTATCAAAAATTTGCGTCTTTTTCGTCTCGGTTTTGTCAAAAATTGAATAATTATTCGTCTCGGTTTTGTCAAAAAAAGGTTTATTTTTCGTCTCGGTTTTATCAGAAAGTGTTATTTTTGCCAACGAAATCACCAACTAAATCCTTTGAAATGTATATAGAAAGACCCATAGACACATTGCTTCTGGAATGGAAGAACAGCCGCAACCACAAGCCTCTCTTGTTGAGAGGTGCACGACAAGTAGGTAAATCCTGGGCCGTGGAACACTTGGCTGAGACGTTTGAATACTTTATCGAGGTAAACTTTGAGAAAAACTCGGATATGCTGGAGTTTTTCGAGAAGATTCACGATGTGCATGAGCTGGCCAACAGGTTGGGCATGTATTTTAACACCCCGGTGGTTCCAGGCAAAACCCTGCTTTTCATTGACGAGATACAAGACTCGGTGGATGCCATTAAGAGTCTATGGTCGTTCAAAGAGGATTTCCCGGAGCTTCATGTAGTAGCCGCAGGTTCGCTTCTGGAGTTCGCGCTCAAGGGTCTGTCGTCGTTTGGTGTGGGTCGGATACGCTCATTGTTTGTCTATCCTTTCTCTTTTGACGAGTTTTTGGTGGCCGAGGGAAAATCGGCATGGGTGAAAGCTAAGCAAGAGGCAACGGCGGAAAAGCCGTTGCTCACACCATTGTACAATGACCTTGTACAGCATTACCGTACTTTCCTTATGGTGGGCGGTATGCCTGCCAGCGTGGCTGCTTGGATAACAACCCACGACTACCGCGAGTGTCAGGCAGAGCTTGACGATATCCAACTGACCTATTACGATGACTTCCCGAAATACGCCGACAAGGTTGATCCGACTTTGCTTCGCAACACATTGCAAAGCGTAGTGATGCAGATAGGAGAAAAATTCACCTATAGCCATGTGGACGGAGGTTATCGGGCCGAAGACGTTAAAAAGGCTTTGTCCCTGCTGTGCGATGCGGGCATCATCAAGAGGGTGAAACATACGGCTGCCAATGGCATTCCTCTTGGAGCAGAAGTCAACAATAAATTCAACAAATATATCTACCTTGACAGTGGGTTGTTGCTGCGGATTCTTGACATGGACCTGGGCGGATCACGGCAGCTGACAGAGTTGATTCTTGCTGGTACTGCCGAGGATTTGGTGAACAAAGGTGGTTTGGCAGAGATGATGCTGGGCTGGGAGTTGGTGAAGTACAACAATCCACGTTCGCAACATGAGTTATTCTATTGGGAAAACACTGCCGAGGGTACGCGATCAGAGGTGGATTACATCATCACTCGCGACATGAAGGTGCTGCCCATCGAGTGCAAGGCAGGGGTCAGTGGCAAGATGAAGAGCTTGTATGAGTTTATGCGTCAGAAGCATCTGACGGATGCCGTTCGTTGCATATTGGAGAACTTTGCCAAGTTGGAAAACATAGACAAAAAGGACAACAATGCCGTGCGTCATGTACAGATCCTTCCGCTGTTTGCGATCTCCAATCTTTTTCGTGCTCCAATTCCTATGCATTGATGAAACGAGACGATTGCGCTTTCGGTCGTCAATGAGGTGGTTAAAATAGCAAGTACCATGAATCTTGTTGACACAAGGTTGACACGGGAAGGTGCAAATCCAGTGCAAATGAAAAACCCCTAACTGATTCTCAATCAATTAGGGGCTTGATTTGTAGCCCATAGCGGAATCGAACCGCTGTTTTAAGTGTGAGAAACTTACGACCTAACCGCTAGTCGAATGGGCCAAAAAAAAGGTTCGTTTTGTGGAACCTTCGTGAACTAGGCGGGAGTCGAACCCACAACCGCCTGATCCGTAGTCAGGGACTCTATCCAATTGAGCTACTAGTCCAGTCGTTTTGACACCGCAAAAGTACAGCTTTTTTCATTCATGCAAACAAAAAAATGTGATTTTTTTTATTATATTTTTCAATTTATTGATTGATAGTGCGATATATTATCAATCAAGCCCTTTTTTTCTTTGTTTTCCATGGCCGGATTTGTAGGCGTTTCTTTTTTTCTTACCTTTGCCTCATCTACAAATCAACCAATATCACAATGAGATTACTTTTGATCAGCAATTCCACCAACTTCGGTGAGAATTATCTGGCATGGGCAGCCAGCCAGATTGAGTTCTTCTGCATGCAGAACCATATTAATAAGGATAGCCGCATCATCTTCATTCCCTTTGCCGGCGTCAACATCGGCGGCATGGTGTATCCTGAGAGCTATGACGCTTACGAATCGAAGGTGAGGAACGTGTTCCGCACCAAGTTCGGCTTGGAGAACTTCACCTCCGTGCACCATTACGACGACAAGGTGAAGGCCGTCAAAGAAGCCGACTGCATCGTGGTGGGCGGCGGCAACACCTTCCATCTCGTCGCCGAGATGCATCGCTATGGCTTGATGGACGCCATCCGCGAACGCGCCCTCGCCGGCGTGCCTTACATGGGCTGGAGCGCTGGCTCCAACGTGGCTTGCCCCACGCTGTGCACGACGAACGACATGCCTATCGTGCAGCCCGCCTCCTTCAAATGCCTCAACCTGGTGCCTTTCCAAATCAACCCGCATTATCTTGACCCACATCCAGAAATCGATAAGATGATCAAGCATGGCGGTGAGACGCGCCAGGATCGTATCAATGAATATTTGGCCGTCAACCAGGATGTTACCGTTGTCGGCTTGCGCGAAGCCACGGCACTCTGGGTGACGGATCACAAGATGATGCTGAAAGGCGGCAAGAAGATGGTGGTGATGCGCTACGGCAAGGAAGCAGTCGAAATCGATCCGAATTCGGATGTGACCTTCTTGCTGGAAGGGCAGAACGCATAATACGTCTTACGAGCAATAGAGCAGATTCCCTTCGGGAAATCGCCGATTCGACGAAGTCAATGGAAGTATATTTTGTTTAAACTGCGGCGGTTTGGGGTGTTTACGAAAAGTAAGTCCTTCTTGCCGCCGCTTTTTACACTGTGTTTTCATTCCATTCCCGAAGGGAATCTCATTATGGTTAGATAGTTTTGTTTTATTCAAAAGCCTTGCGGTCCTCGAAGACAACGAGGCTACGGTCAAGGTGGATGGTTTTCCGTCCACCTTTTTCGCCTTGTATGAGGTAATAGGAGGCCTCTTCGCCCAAGATGTTTTGGAAGGCCCGCTTGATTCGCGACAGCGTAGAGTTCATGGTGGAGCCTACGTAATCGGTCAGGTTGTCGACGGCTTGTCGGAGCAGCTGCTCGTCGCCATAGTTGGAGATCTGGCGGTAGATCTTGTACAGCTCCGTCTTGTAATCGTTGAGATAAGTCAAAGAAATGCCTTCCTGGTGGAAAAGGAACAGGATATACAAGGCTTTGCTTAATGCTGGCATCTTGACCTCAGTGTTGTTGCGGTCGGTGAGGAAGAGGTCGCCACGTGAGGTGACGAAAAGACGGCTGAGGCCATGCGAACTGTTGTATTTCACCATGGTGTCGATAAGGATCTTATGGAAGCCGGTGTATTGGAGCTCGTTTTTCCTAGTCTTGGTGGGTCGCAGCGTCAGGGTTTGCATGAGTGTTGCCTCTTTCTCGCTGAGTCCTGTCGGTGTGATGCTGCTGATGCTGGCATTCAACTTATAGAAACGATGGAGCGTCTCGAGCGGCTCGTCATGGATTTCAAGGATGAGAAAGTCCTGATGCTTGCCCGCCTTCAGGTTCTCGATTTTGAAAAAGAAGGCCGGAGCGCTCAAATTGATGCCGTTGGTGTTCAGGTAATTGAGGAAGATCTCCTTGGACAAGGCAGCACTGTCGAGTTGATACAGCTTGCTGTCGATGAGGTCGACTTGTTCGTCGGATAGGGTAGGGTCGATATAGCTGAGCGTGTCGCGGAAGGTGCCCTTGATCTTTCGCAAATCGCCGATCACCTGAGGCAGGTAGAAGAAATCACGTTGTGAGGACTGAAGTAGCTGACAGATGGCTTTGTAATGGCGCTTGATGCTGTCGTTGATGTCTTTGTCGTACGCGGCTTCCACATAAAGCACGGCATTGCGGGTGTCGAATTCGAGGTTGGGGATGGAGACGAAATGGGCCTTGAACCCCGATGTCTCGGGCAACTCGATTCCGATGGAAAGGATGACGGCGGTGGTGAGCAAGGACTCGTTGGGGTCCAACGAATCGTCGGACAGGGAGAGCTGTTGGAAAAGGTGCAGCAGCGCAATCTTTTCTTTGTTTCCAAGCGTCTGCAAGGCTCTGACGGCATCCGACAGGCTCAGGGTGGTTGCCTTTTTTCGTATGGCAGAGGTGATGTGGAAAGCGGCATTCACCTTTTTCAGGAAGTCGATTTCACCTTGGTTGACCAGACCGTCGCATTGCACGAGGTCGGAGAGCACTTTTGCCAATGCCGTTTTATGGTTTTCCTTGAATTTCATAGAGTTAGCTTTAAGAAATTTGGGTTGCAACCTTGCAACCTCCCGATGATTGTCTGAGAGCTTGTATTTTTGCAGCGTTTTTCAATGCAAAGATAGCATAAAAAGATTATCCAATACAAAACTTCAACATGGTGCGAGATTATAAGAGAGGCCTGACGCAAAAAGAGGTGATCCGAAGTAGGCAAAAGCATGGCGACAACGTGCTTACCCCGCCGAAAAAGGAGTCTGTATGGAGACAGTTTCTTGAGAAGTTCCAGGATCCTATCATCCGCATCCTGTTGATAGCTTTGCTGCTGTCGGTGTCGGTGTCGCTTTACCAGTTGTTTACGGGCAGCGAGGGCCTTTCGGTGCTTCTCGAGCCTTTGGGCATCTTCGTGGCAGTGATGCTGGCTACGTGTGTGGGCTTTTTCTTTGAACAGAGTGCCAACAAGAAGTTTGACATCTTGAACCAAAGCCAGGATGAGATGCCGGTGACCGTCTATCGTGACGGCATGATACAACGCATCGAGCGAAAAGACGTGGTCGTTGGCGACACCGTTGTTCTGGGTACTGGCGATGAGGTGCCTGCCGACGGCACTTTGGTGGAAGCCTTGGCCATGCGCGTGAACGAATCCGATTTGACGGGCGAGCCTTCGTGTAGCAAGACAGTGGAGCCATCGGAGTTCAAGCCTGACGCCACTTATCCCTCCAACTATGTGTGTCGTGGCAGCATGGTGATGGAAGGCCATGGCGTGTTTGTAGTGGAAAAAGTGGGTGACGAGACCGAATGGGGCAAGGTGTATCGTGGCACTCAGATCGATAATAAGGTGAAGACTCCTTTGAATGAGCAGCTCGACAAGCTTGGCAGGGGCATCACGATCGCCAGTTACGTGATAGCTGGTCTCATCGTGGTGTTGCGCCTGGTGATGTATGCCGTCGACATGCAAGGACAGGACTTCCAATGGATGGACTTCGCCCGTTATTTCCTCAACACCTTGATGATCGCCGTCACCTTGATAGTAGTGGCCGTGCCTGAGGGTCTTCCGATGAGCGTCACACTGAGTCTTGCCCTGAGCATGAAGCGGATGCTGGAGACCAACAACCTGGTCAGGAAGATGCATGCTTGCGAGACCATGGGCGCTGCTACCGTGATTTGTACCGACAAGACGGGGACGCTCACCAAGAATCGGATGAGTCTGGCGGAGAGTTGCATTTTCAGCATGAAGGAGGGTAGATTTGACGGCTCTAAGGCGGCGAAGCTGATGGAAGAAGGCATCGCCTTGAACTCTACAGCGTTCCTTGACTACAGCGACAAGCAGAAGGTGAAGGTGATCGGCAACCCTACAGAAGGCGCCCTGCTGTTGTGGCTCTTCGACAATAATGTCGACTTTGTGAGGATTCGTGATAACGCCAAAGTGGTCAAGCAACTGCCATTCACGACGCGATACAAATACATGGCTACGGTCGTCAAAACACCGATGCAAGGCGAATATATGCTATATGTGAAAGGCGCCCCTGAGATCCTCATGAAGCGTTGTAAGACGGTGATGATGCCGGAAGGCGAATGCGACGTGGAGACGGTTCGAGAGACGGTGTTCGAGAAGTTGGCCGCCTACCAAGAGAAGGCGATGCGTACCTTGGGCTTTGCTTGCAGGACGATTACGGAAGAAGAGTTGACGGGTGTCTTTGCGAATGGCAAGCTCCAGGTCGAAGACCTTTGTCTCTTGGGGGTTGTGGGTATCATGGACCCGATTCGTGACGACGTTGCAGACTCTGTCCATAATTGTCTGGATGCTGGTATCGGCGTCAAGATTGTGACGGGTGATACGCCAGGTACCGCCAAAGAGATTGCACGTCAAATCGGACTATGGACTCCCGATGACGATGAAGAAAGACAGATGATCACGGGCAAGGTGTTTAACCTGATGAGCGATGAGGAGCTGAAGGAACGCCTTGACGACATGAAAATCATCTCGAGGGCGCGTCCTTCCGACAAGGAGCGCCTGGTGCGGCTGTTGCAGGAGAAAGGTGAAGTGGTGGCCGTGACCGGTGATGGCACCAACGACGCCCCGGCATTAAATGCCGCCCATATTGGCCTTTCGATGGGCGATGGCACCTCGGTGGCCAAGGAAGCCAGCGACATCACGATTCTCGACAACTCGTTCAAGAGCATCGCACAGGCAGTCACATGGGGCAGGTCGCTTTATATCAACATACAGCGTTTCATCTTGTTCCAGATGACCATCAACGTGGCGGCATGCCTTATCGTCCTGTTGGGCGCCATGTTGGGCACCGCTTCGCCGCTTACGGTAACCCAGATGCTTTGGATCAATCTGATCATGGATACTTTTGCTGCCATGGCCTTGGCTTCGTTGCCTCCCGATCCGAAGGTGCTTCACGACAAACCGCGTTCGCGTGACGCTTTCATCATCACCGATGTCATGAAGAGACGCATCATAGGGGTCGGCCTGGCATTTGTGGCTGTGCTGTTCGGATTCATCCAGTATTTCAAGCATTGTCACGTGGAGACGCTGGCGGATTTCTCGTTGCGTGATTACCTGGTCAACTTCTTTAACTTTAGCCACGTGGCGGGCAACTTCACGCCGAAGGAACTGTCGTTGCTTTTCACCATCTTTGTCTTCATGCAGTTTTGGAATATCTTTAATGCCAGAGCCTTCAACACCTGTGAGTCGGCTTTGAAAGGGCTGTTCCGCAAGGAGCTGTTCCGAGGCTTCGACATTACCTTGTTGATCATCTTTGTCGGACAGATCCTTATCGTCAGTTTCGGTGGCGAGATGTTTAACGTGATGCCACTGCCTTTGGGCGACTGGATTCGCGTTATTGTAGGCACTTCGGTCATCCTTTGGATAGGGGAAATAGTAAGGTTGATTAAAAAACACAGGTCATAGTGTTTTTCTATCATAAAATTCCTTACCTTTGCAGCCCAATTCAAAACCGAAAGTAAAAATGATTAAACGACTGAATTTTATTGTTTTAACATTCTTTGCATGCTTGTTGTTTGCCTCTTGTTCACGTCCTTCCTTGATTGGAACATGGATTGAACCCGTCTCCGACGAGGGCATTACAGGTGAAATAGGCTTCACATTGCTTGAGAATGGCGAGGTGATTCCCATCAATATGGGCTTTGCTGAGTTCCATTCCTGGGAGAAGTCAGGCGATATGATTTATTTCAAGGGCTCTTATACGGGCACGAATCCTCATGACTTTGTGGATACGATGAAGATCGTCAAGGTCGATGAGACGCAACTTGTCCTTGAACAAGCCGGTTATACGGTGACATACCAGAGGAAATAAGATTTGACGTAAAGATAATAAACTACAAATTAAATATTTATGAAGAAATTAGCTGTCATCGCTTTCGGCGGAAACGCTCTGCTGAGAGGCGGACAAAAGGGAACCTACAGGGAACAGATGGAAAACGTCACGGAGACGTGCCATTCCTTGCTTCCCTTCCTGAAAAAAGATTACAACTTGGTGATAGGTCACGGTAATGGCCCTCAGGTGGGCAATGTGATGCTGCAGCATGAGGCTGGTCACCATCAGTTTGGAGTGCCGGGCATGCCTATCGACTTCTGTGTCGCCGAGACCCAAGGTTTGATCGGTTTCATGATCGAGATGGGTTTGGGCAAGACCTTTGCCAAGGAAGGCCTGAAACGCAATGTCGTCACTCTTGTGACCCAAGTCGTGGTTGACAAGAACGACCCCATGTTCCAGAACCCGACCAAGCCCGTTGGCCCTTATTACTCCAAGGAAGAGGCTGAGAAATATGCTGCAGAGACGGGCGCCATCTATAGGGAAGACCCCAAAGGCCGTGGCTGGCGTAAGGTGGTTGCATCACCGAAACCTATTGCTATCCAGAACGTTGACTTGGTGAAGCAACTCGCTGAGCAAGGCAACATCGTCATTACTGTGGGTGGTGGCGGCATCCCTGTCATCGAGAAACCCGACGGTAGCTTGGGCGGTGTCGAGGCTGTCATCGACAAGGACCTCGCTTCTGCCATGACAGCCATCAACATTCATGCTGACGAGTTCTACATCCTCACCGATGTGCCAAAGGTCTACATCAACTTCCGCAAGGAAAATGAGAAAGCTTTGGATACCATCACGGTGGCCGAAGCAAAGAAACACCTGGCCGACGGTCAGTTTACTGAAGGCAGCATGGCTCCCAAGGTGCGCGCCGCCATCCTGTTTGTGGAAGCCACGGGTCATGAAGCCATCATCACCGAAGCCACCAGACTCGGCGATCCCACTTGTGGGACAAGAATCATTGCATAAAACATTTGTTTTTGTAATCTTAAAAGCTGCGGAGCTTGGCTTCGCAGCTTTTTTATTGTGCAAACGCCACAGTCAGGGCATAGCGTCTCTCATGGTTGACGTATGTCTCCAGCCGGTAGCCCGCACCGTCCAAAACGTGATGCAGGTCATTGACGATTCCTGTGCCACGCAGCTTCGCGACAGCTTCTTTCTTGGTCCAAAACTGGGTGAATGCCTCTACGGGGTCACTCGATGCCTCAATCCATGCTGCCTCGGCAGGATTCATGGTCCTGCGTAATAAGGCGAGATTGCTTTTGCGGAAACTTTCGATGTCGATCCCGACAGGGGAGAAGTCGACGGCAACGGCGAGGCCGTTTTTGCAATGGCTGAGGTTGAAATGAACGTCAGGGTGGTGTAGGAGAAAAGGCTTGCCGTGTTCGTTGTAGCCCATCTCTAGATCGGTGATTCCTAATGTTTTCAGCAATTCTTGTAGCATAAGCCATGACTTCAGGCATGAGAATTGCCCGAAGAGGTGCTTGTAGCCCAAAGCCTCGTCGCGGCGTTGCTCGTTCACCAAAGGGAGCATGCGTCGCACCTCGGCTTCAGTGACTTGGGTCATATCATCGAAAAGGGAAACCATGTGACGTGTTATTAATTGCAAAAATAGTCAATCTTGGCGAATCTGACGTGAAAATAATTTCGGTGACAAAATCACCTTGTTTGTTAAGAAAAAGACGGCTCGTTTGGATAAAAGGGAAGGGCAACTTGTTTTTCTTTTATTTTCGCAACAGTTTTTCACCGGATATGGAAAAGAAAGAAATAAAAAGGAATAAGGTTCAGGCTTTTGCCGACATTCCGCCCCGTACTTTCGACCTGCTGCCCAGGTATATGGATAAATATGGCAAGAAAAAAGCCATGTTTGCCTGTAAGGACGAAGGACATTGGAAGAAATACAAATGCCGTGATTTCATCAAGATGACGGATGCCCTAAGCATCGGACTGATTGGTCTGGGTGTGATGAAGGGTGACCGTGTGGCGGTGATTTCAAACAACTGCCCACAGTGGAATCTGGTGGACTTTGCCACGCAGCAGATCGGCGCCATCTTGGTGCCTATCTATCCGACTGTGCGACAAAGCGACTATGATTTTATTATCAACCATGCCGAGCCCCGAGTCATTTTTGTAGAGGGTGCTTTGTTGTATAATAAAGTCAAAGACATCATCGCTGTCATGCCACAGCCTCCCAGGGTGTTTGTCTTCAACCCCGTTGAAGGACAGCTGACATTGCGCGGGCTGATGGTATCGGTGAAGACAGACAAGAAGCACATCCAACAGTTACAGCTTCGCAAAGATGCCGTTGTTCCCGAAGACGTGGCCACCATCATCTATACCTCCGGAACTCTAGGTACTCCTAAGGGTGTCATGCTGACACATTATAACCTGATGAGTTGTGTCGCCCATTACGGTCCCCATTATCCTGTGCCGAGTTCGCACAAGGTGGTGAGCTTCCTGCCTCTTTCGCACATCTATGAACGTTCGGTGCTTTACACACACCTTTACCTCGGCAACTCCACTTATTATGTGGAGAACTTCGGTACTATCATGCGCGATATCGCTGACGTGAGGCCTGAGCATTTTACTACGGTGCCACGCGTTATCGAAAAGGTGTATAACGGCATCATGCGCAAGGGCGAGAAGCTCAAAGGCTTGAAGAAACGCATCTTCTATTGGGCGTTTCAATTGGCAGAGCGCTATGATGAAACAGGACAGAAAAACGGTAGAGCCTATCGCTTTAAACTATATTGGGCCAATAGGCTGGTCTTCAAGGATGTGAGGAAAGCCTTTGGAGGCCGTTTGGAGTTCATCATTTCGGGCGGTGCCAGCTTGCAGCCACGTTTGGTGCGACTTTTTGCCGCCATGAACATCCCGATTATCGAAGGCTATGGTCTGACGGAGACCTCGCCGGTGATTGCCACCAACAGCTTGGCCTTGGGTATCATCAAGGCTGGAACTGTAGGCGTGCCTTGCAGCAGTGTGCAATTCAAGATCGACCCGGAGACGGGCGAAATCCTCGTCAAAGGCTCTGCCGTGATGAAAGGATACTACAAGAACGAGGAACAGACCAAGATTGCCATCGACGAGGAAGGTTACTTCCATACCGGCGACATTGGCGAGTTCGACGAGGACGGCTTGCTGAAGATCACGGGCCGCATGAAGGAGATCTTCAAGGACTCGATGGGTAAATATATTTCTCCTGCCCTGATCGAAGGTAAGTTTACCGAGTCGCCATTTATCAGCATGATGATGGTGGTGGGCGAGAACCAGAAGTTTGCTGCCGCCCTGATCGTGCCCAATTTCGAGAATCTGAAGACCTGGTGCGAGGAGAATCACATCACTTACACCACGAATACAGAGATGATCCACGATAAAGCCGTTAACGACCGTTTCCGTAAAGAAGTCGACAAATACAATAAGTTCTTTGGCGATTTCGAAAAGGTGAAGCGTT
The DNA here is from genome assembly GCA_045117495.1 of Candidatus Limimorpha sp. Lineage (GTDB taxonomy): Bacteria > Bacteroidota > Bacteroidia > Bacteroidales > F082 > Limimorpha. Next base: position 14,920 of record JBGUNT010000002.1, read on the forward strand.
TCGAGCTGGTTGATCGTGAATGGACCATTGACGAAGGCGAGGTTACGCCGAGCCTGAAGATACGCCGCAAAATCATTGCTGAGCATTTCCAGGGATTGATTGACGAAATGTATGCGGAATAAAAAAGAAGCGGCCTCTGCGGAGGTCGCTTTTTTTTGTATCTTTGCGCCAAACATGTTTTTATGGAATCCCTACCTGCATTATTTTCAGATTTAGCCTTGATATTGGTCACGGCTGGTATCACCACCGTTATTTTCAAATGGTTGAAGCAACCCGTTGTGTTGGGCTACATCATCGCCGGTTTTTTGATTGGTCCCAACTTCGAATGGTTCCCCGTTATCAACGATCATACGAGTGTGGAGACTTGGAGTGAAATCGGTATGGTGTTCATGTTGTTCGGTATCGGCTTGGAGTTTAGCTTTAAGAAGCTGAAGAAAGTGGGAGGGACGGTAGGCATCACTGCACTTACGGAGCTGGTGACCATGTGTGTGGTAGGCTTCTTGCTTGGAAAACTGTTGGGTTGGTCGCAAATGGATTGCATCTTTCTAGGCGCTATGCTGTCGATTTCCTCCACGACGATCATCGCCAAGGCTTTCGACGACATGAAGTTGCATCGCGAAAAGTTTAGCGGCAATGTCATCGGTGAGCTGGTGGTGGAGGACTTGGAAGCTGTCTTGCTCATGGTGATTCTATCTACCTTGGCCGTGAGTAAGACCTTCAATGGCATGCAGTTGGTGACGAGTATGTTGAAGCTCGGCTTCTTCTTGTTGGTATGGTTCATCGGCGGTATTTTTTTGGTGCCAACGGTGTTGCGTTGGTCGCGTAAGTTTATGTCGGAGGAGACGTTGACGGTGTTTTCGGTCGGCTTGTGCTTCTTGATGGTCGTTTTGGCCAATATCGCCGGTTTCTCTTCGGCCTTGGGCGCCTTCATCATGGGCTCGATTCTGGCTGAGACCCTTGAGGCCGAGATGATCCATAAGGTCACCACGCCGATCAAGAATCTGTTTGGCGCTGTGTTCTTCGTCTCTGTCGGTATGTTGGTCGACCCAAAGATATTGGTGGAGTATTGGTGGCAGATTTTGGTGATCACTGGCGTGTTGCTTCTATTCAAGCCATTGAGCAATGTGGTGGGTCGCCTGCTGGCCGGCTTGGGCCTGAAACAGTCGATACAAGGCGGCTTCTGCTTCAGCCAGATTGGAGAGTTTTCTTTCATCATCGCGTCGCTGGGCCTCAGCTATGGCGTCATCGACGAATTCCTTTATCCCATCATCGTCTCGGTTTCCATCATCACCACCTTCCTTACGCCATATGCCATCAAGGCTGCCTTGCCGACACACCATTGGATTACCCATCATTTCCCGGAGTCCTGGCTTATGAAGTTGGAAAACAACGATTCTGGTATTCGCGTGAAGAGCGGCAAGAAAATCAGCATGGGGAGCTTTATCGTAAGGCAACTCAAGAACATCGTGATTTATCTTGCCATACTTATCGCGCTCATCCTTATCTGTTTCTTCATGAGCTCCTTCGTCATGAAGTTTGTTCCGGCGCCATGGGGCTCGGCGATATGTGCTGCAATCACTTTGATCCTAATATCGCCTTTCCTTTGGGCTATGGGCTTCAAGCATACTTTGGTGAAGACGACACGTAAGCTGATGGATGCGAGCCGTTTCAACAACACCGTCATTTTGATTATTTTCGTCATCCGCTTTGTTGTTGTATGGGTTGTCGCCTATAGTGTGTTGCGCCATTTCCTGAACGGGGCTTTCTGGTCACATTTGGGTGTTGGATCCCCGTATTTCAAGCTGATCAATATCGGATTCGGCATCATCTATGTAATCATGCTGAGGGCCTTAAGCCCTGCCATGAAGTTCTATAAGCGTATAGAAGGACGTTTTATGGACAACCTCAACAAGAGGCAGCAAACCCAGGTGTTTGCCATCCCTGAGATCCTGCAGGAAAACTGTCATCTCCAGAAGATGACGCTGAGTCCCGACAGTGTATATGCTGGCAAACTGATCAAGGATACGGATTTCCGCGACAACTATAACGTGAGTGTGGTCAGCGTGGAACGCGGCAAGCAGCTTATTGAGCTGCCAAAATCCGACTTCCAGCTGTTTCCGTTTGATAAGATCACATTCGTCGGCCATGAAGACCATCTTCGTCTATTGCTGGGTAAGGTGGAGGCTTTTGATGACACGTTGATCCAGGAACATGAGGAGAGCGAAGTGGACTTGTATAAGGTGCAAGTGCGCTCCAACAGCCCTTACGTTGGTGTTGCCCTAATGGATTCTGGCTTGGCCGAACACTTTGAAGCCATGATCATCGCCATTGAGCGTGATGGCCAGTTTATCTTGAACCCCTCGGCACGAATCACGTTCCTGCCTGACGATTTGGTGTGGTTTGTGGCGCAAAAGGACAAGGCCGAGATATTGATGAATTATAATCCAGAGTCAATTCAAAACGACTAAATAGATTCTAACAACTCTAAACTCTAAACTAACCATGATAGTCTGCATTGCCGAAAAGCCAAGCGTCGCCCGCGACATCGCCAAGGTGCTGGGAGCCAATACCACCCATGAGGGTTACATGGAGGGCAATGGCTACCAGGTGACGTGGACTTTTGGCCATCTCTGTACCCTGAAAGAACCACACGATTACACCGACCAATGGAAGGCATGGGCGTTGAGCCGCTTGCCGATGATACCGCAACGATTTGGCATCAAGCTCATTGCCGATAAAGGCGTGGAGAAGCAGTTTAAGGTCATCGAGTCGTTGTTCCAGAAAGCAGACGAAATCGTGAACTGCGGCGATGCCGGGCAAGAGGGCGAGCTCATCCAACGCTGGGTGATGCAGAAGGCCGCCGTGCATTGTCCCGTGAAACGCCTGTGGATTTCGTCCCTGACCGAGGAGTCTATCAAGGAAGGCTTCAAGAACTTGAAAGACCAGGTGGACTATCAGTCGCTTTACGAGGCAGGTCTTTCGCGTGCCATCGGCGACTGGCTTTTAGGCATGAATGCCACGCGGCTTTACACCTTGAAATATGGCCAAAACCGTCAGGTGTTGTCCATAGGTCGTGTGCAGACGCCCACTTTGGCGCTGATTGTCAACCGATACCACGAAATCGTCAACTTCAAGCCCGAGGCCTATTGGGTGCTGTCGACCATCTATAGGGATACGACTTTCACTGCCACCAAGGGAAAGTATGGCTCCGTGGAAGACGGACAAAAGGACTTGCAGAGCGTGGAAGGGAAGGAGTTTACCGTGACCGACATCACCACTAAGAAAGGCACGGAAGCGCCTCCGAGGCTGTATGACTTGACCTCGTTGCAGGTGGAATGCAACAAGAAGTATAACCTGTCGGCAGACCAAACGCTTCAGACCATACAGAGCCTCTACGAGAAGAAATACACCACCTATCCACGTGTCGACACCACCTATCTGAGCGATGACATCTATCCCAAGTGCCCCGACATCTTGTCGAAGCTGACCAACTATGCCGAATACACCGCGCCTTTGGCAGGTAAGAAGCTGCCCAAGAGCAAGAAGGTGTTCGACAACAGCAAGGTCACCGACCACCATGCCATCATCCCGACGGGTGTGGTGCCGCAGGGCCTGTCGTTTGCCGAGCAGCAGGTCTACGACGAGGTCTGCCGCCATTTCATCGCCGTGTTTTATCCCGACTGCCAGTTTGCCACGACGACTGTCTTGGGCAAGGTGGAAGACGTGGAGTTCAAGACCTCGGGCAAGCAGATTCTGGTGCCAGGTTGGCGTGAGGTCATCAAGCCTCAGAAACAGGAAGAGGAGAAAAAAGAAGGGCAGGAGGATGAGGAGAGGACCTTGCCCATTTTCGCTAAGGGCGAGCACGGGCCACACCAGCCGCAGCTGGCCGAGAAGTGGACCACGCCGCCGAAGCCTTACACGGAGGCCACGTTGCTCCGTGCCATGGAGACGGCAGGTAAGTTGGTCGACGACGAGTCGTTGCGCGAGGTGATGAAGGAAAACGGCATCGGACGGCCTTCTACGCGTGCGGCTATCATCGAGACCTTGTTCAAGCGCAACTACATCAGGAAAGTTCGCAAGAGCCTGGAGCCAACGCCGACGGGCATCGAGCTCATAGGCCTCATTCACGAGGATCTGTTGAAGAGCGCCGAGCTGACGGGCATCTGGGAGAAGAAACTCCGTGAGATAGAGCAGCACAGATACGAGGCACGGCAGTTCCTGGACGAGCTGAAGCAGATGGTGACGGAGATCGTCACCACGGTGATGATGGACAACAGCAACAGACGGGTGGCGGCGGCTGTGGTGGAGGAGAAGCCGAAGAAGGCAGCGCCCAAGAAAGCCGCCGCTCCAAGACCAAAGAAGCCCCAACCAGCTCCAGCAGCAGCTAATCCTGACGCTATCATCGGGCAGCCTTGCCCGCTGTGTGGCAAGGGTTATGTCATAAAGGGGAAGACAGCCTACGGCTGTTCTGAGTGGAGGAATGGGTGCACCTATCGTAAGCCTTTTTGATCACGAACGCCTTTTCGCGTCATCGCGGCCTTTGAGCTGCAATCTCCAGTGCTTTGAAATTCATCTCATTGATATTGCTTTAAAGCCTTTTTCAGGCTCTCTTTATGCTCTTCGACCAGCGACTGCGGGGAGAGGATGGTGATGAAGGGGACATAGGAGAGCAGGAGTCGCTTCAGTTCGGTGTTGATTTTGACGTTGATTCGAACATCCAAGGTGTGGTCGTCTATCCATTTGGCCTTTTGTGTGCCATGTATAGGCTTGGTATCAATATAATGTGCAGTTTTCTCGTGAGCAAGGAAATGGACTTCTTCCACAGGGTCGTCTGCTATGTTGGTCACGCCGATAATCTCGTAGAGATATTCATTCCAGTCAACATCCAAGGCGGTATAGGGGAGTTTCGTTGGCTCAATGCTTTGGATACGGTCTAAGGCAAGTATCCAGATTTGGTCAGGATGGCTTTGTTCCAGACCTAAGATATACCAGCGCCCGTTGTACTGCTTCAGGAATTGGGGATGGATGATGAATTCTTTCTCTTCTTCTTCGAAAGGCTTGTACTTGATGATGACCACCGTGTTTTCTTGGATGGCGTTGAACAAAGGCCTGATGAAATCCGTCCCTTGGACATCTGCATTGTAATCCAAACCGAAACAGGGCTTTGTGTTGACCCCATAAGCCATCATGCTGATTTTGGCCAAGCTTTCGTCTAGGCCTTTGAATTGGTCTAGACCGTCTATCATGCCCAAGGCGTCGACAGCGGATTGGACATATTTCAATTGTTCTTCGGTAAGCGGCTTTTTCTCTATGGAAAAGTTGAGGTCGCTATATCGATAGTATACTCCTCCTTCCCAGCGATAAGTTTTGATAGGGGCTGACCATCCCTCTTCACTGCGCATATATGCAATGTCCATGCGAATGGTTCTCAGGCTAATTCCTTTTTCTTTAAAGCTAAGAGCATCGTTGCACATGCCTATTAGGTCTTGAATTGAATACCTTCCGACAGGATTTCTGAAGCATTTGTCGAGGACGCGATATCTTAGATAAGAGTCTTTTGTAATCGGCATGATGAAATAGATTTTTGGCAAAAATACAACTTTTTTCTGTTGTGCAATATGACTGCACACTAATGTCGCATTTTTGCAGCCGAAAAACAAAAAAAGGTTATGAACAAAAACGACATGAACATGAAAAGACAGCAGCGTTTTATCAAGGTGGTGAGCCGCAGAATGGCCAAGGCGGGTTTTGAATGCCAAATGAAGGATAACCATTTCATCGTGATCAAGGATGGAATGCCCTTCGAGGTGGAGATGTGGGATGTTCCCGGATGGGGGAAGAGAAGGGTGCATTTCAACCTGAGCTTTGCTTGCGAGGGCATGGACCAGGTGAAGATAGAGGGCTTGATGTGGTTGACCTCAGAATGCAACAACCACAGCGACTATACCACTACGCGCTTCATGCGCGATCATTTCTCTTGCTGTGTGGAGACCACGGTTCGCACGGCCAAGGAGTTTGTGCGAGAGTTTGCTTTCGCATCAAAGCAGTTGGGGTTCACCTATCAAAACTTGAACGCAAACTACTCCAATATAAGGGAGAAGTTTGCGGATCAGCCGGCACGTCGACCTATCGGTTTCTTGGCCGACCGGTACATGGCCGAAGAAGAAAAAAACGAAGAGTGCAAATTTGTTGCACAGAGCTATACTACTTTTGCAGGCGAAAAACAAAACTAAAGGATTATGAGTTATTTGAAGGAAACAACTTACAACGACTTGACTGTTGCCCAAAACGAAAGACGCCAATGGGGTGTCATTGACCAAAAAGGCAACATCATTGTGGCATTTGGGAAATACGATTGGATTGATGGATTTGACCAAGGTCTGGCTCGTGTCAACAAATGGGTTTTGACCGATAAAGTCAGTTTCCTGAAGACCAAGTATTGGGGTGTCATCAATGAAAAGGGAGAAGAGGTGTTGCCATTGGAGTATGAGGAGATCTGGAACTTCTTGGGCAAGAACAGGTATTCGACCAAGGTCGTAAAAGATGGCGTGCAGCGTACTGTTTATTTCCACGATCTTAATCCAGAATTGCCGCAAAGAAATGGTGGACGAAGTAGTTATTCTGGTGATGACAGTGGCTATTATGAAGACCCGAATGATGGTCTCTATTTCGACATCGATCAGTGTTATGACTACGAAGGTAACTTCGATTTTGAAAGGCTGGAAGATGCCATTATGGACGGGGAATATGTTCCGGAAGATTGGTAATGATGCACACCAGAAAATGGATTGAATCGAAAAACAATAGAAGAAATGAAAATCAACGAACAACAAATGAAACAGGAAACACAGAAAAAAGAGTTTTGTGAGCTGTTGCGAAGCACGCAGCGCGAGGGTGTGGACTATGTCATTGAAGACCTTGAGAGTCTGGGCTTTTTTGACGCGCCAGCCTCTACGAGATTCCACCTCAATCATGACGGCGGTCTATGCGAACATTCTCTCAATGTCTGCAAAGTCGGTTTGATGCTGCGCGAAGAGATGATCAAATTATCGCCCGCATCCGAAGCTTATCTAAAAAGAGACAGCGTTGTTATAGCAACTTTATTACACGATGTTTGCAAAGCCGAGATATATAAAAAGGTGATGAAGCGACAAAAAAACGAATATGGTGTTTGGGAAGACGTTCCGGGCTTTGATGTGGACTACTCCAACTTCCCCATGGGGCATGGTGAGAAATCTGTTATCCGCCTTCTCTTGTCGGGCCTTGAACTCACTGACGAAGAGATGCTTGCTATTCGCTGGCACATGAGTGCATGGGACCTTGCTTTTCAAAGTCCTGAACAGAAGAACAACCTCAACATGGCTCGTGATCTCTACCCACTATGCTCCTTGCTTCAATCGGCGGATAATCTGGCCTCCAATATTATTGAGCGAAAAAGCAAAACTTGAATAAAACATAAAAAAGAAGAAGAGTGCAAATTGGTTGCACAGACCAGTTCTACTTTTGCGGGCGAAAACGAAACGAAAGAGAAAGAAACAAAAACAAAATGAAAAACATGAGACAATCAATCGCATTCGGAATAGAAAAAATCGGTGTTCCTTGTATTATGGTACGTTGCAATGGAGAAGACTTGTATTTCATCATTGATACAGGATCGACGGAAAACTGTCTGGTGGAATATGTCTACGAGTATTTTAGACAATACCATGAAGATGTTATCGATGATGCTGACGACACCATGAATATTACAGGGGTTGGCGGTGGATGCAAATGTAAAAAGTGTTCTTTCAAATTCTCTATCGGCAGCGAGCACTTTGAAGAGACGTTTTCTGTGCTCCCTAATTCTGATGTCTATCAACGGTTATCTCAGAAACTTGGAGAACCAATGTGCGGGTTGCTAGGAAACAAATTCTTGAAAAAGAACAATATTGTGATTGATTATGGGAGTCAATTTGTGTACACGAATAAGGGAGAGGAGACGGTAATAAATTCCCAGGATGCGGCATAAATGACAAAAAGAGTTTTTAAGAAGTAATTAAAGTTGTATTTTTGCAATCGTTCTTTGAAAGGCAGTGCCAACTATTGATTTGTTTATGCAAACTGGTATCCTTTTGGGTACAGATCGGTTTGTTTGCCATTCCGTTTGGATATGGCTGATGGTTGAGTAACATCCTTATGGATCTCAAACTCACGCCCATCTCATTGTTTATCTTATATTTATGTATATATTATTTTATATATTTATGAGATAATTCGTGACTGAATGTTACATACGCTTCGCAAGAATGTTGGCACTTGCCTCTCAAAGACATAATGGAAGGACAAGAAATGAATAAGAAAGAAGAAATACAAGAAATGATTCTAAAGGAGTTCCCTAAAATGGAAACCCAGATGGATTTACTTGCCCTTCTGAATAAAGTCAAGTCGTATCTTGACAAAGAGGCTGGTTATGACTTCGCTCCGTTAAGAATGAAGTCTTTGAACTATTATAAAAACATAAAAGCGTCTGGCAAAAACCGGTATAAGACATTCTCCATAAAGAAAAAGTCTGGCGGTTTGCGTGCAATTAATGCCCCTTGTTCGGGCTTAAAGGTCTTTCAGAAATGTTAGAATTTTGTTCTTCAAACCTACTACCAACCTAATGCCAGTGCTTATGGTTTTGTCCCAGGCCGATCAATAGCGGACGGGGCAAAAAAGCATGTAGGGAAAAGGTATGTCCTCAATATTGATTTGAAGGACTTCTTTGATACTATTGAGCATCATAGGGTTAAAGCCATTTTTACCTTGCCTCCGTTTAATTTGAAAGATGATAAGGAGAATCCCAATAGTTTGCCATATATCCTCGCCAACTTATGTTGTCATCCTAAGGAGGTTACCCGTTTTGACAAAGATGGGAATCCATATCAATGTGTAAGGAATGTGACCCCACAAGGCGCTCCGACTTCACCCATTATCACAAATCTTATCTGTAGGCAGCTGGATAGAAGATTGCTTGGACTAGCCAAGCGGTTTAGACTGTCTTATAGCCGTTATGCAGACGACATTACTTTCTCAACCAATGCCAAAGAAGTCTTTGAGCCAGGTTCGGAGTTTATGGTTGAATTGAGGCGTATTGTCGAGGAAGACCAAAAGTTCCGAATCAATGATGAGAAAACCAGGGTGCAGTCAAAAGCATACCGCCAGGAGGTTACTGGTTTGGTGGTGAACAGCAAGGTGAATGTCACCAAGCGTTATGTCAAGCAAATCAGGATATGGCTGTATTTGTGGGAGCATTATGGCTATGAAAAGGCAACGGTTTGTTTCCTCCGGGATTACAACAAAAGTAAAGGTCAAGCAAAGCATGGCACACACTTGGAGAATGTCTTGGAAGGAAAATTAAACTACCTGAAAATGGTGGTTGGTGCTGATAATGCAGCCTATACGAAATTAGCAGAAAAATTTAAGAGACTTCAAAAGGGGCTTGAACCAGGAGTGAATGTGTCTGCTATTCTTGACGTTTGGGAAAACGAAGGTATTGATAAAGCCATGGAAGTCTATGAGAAAGTAATTGACAAAAACAAAAAGTGATTGCTATGAAATCATCAGAATACACTATACTATGGCCGGATGAAGGAACCGCTTTGCTTGATGGTGGGAAGCCCAATTACAATGCCTTTATCAGTGGGCTTTTGGGCAATCCTTCGACGACGAAAGAGGATAGGGAAAGAATAGTGGCTTTATTGCTAAAGGAACGAGACAAAGGGTTTGTTACAGAGAGCCAAGTTGTTCAAATTATTAAACAATATACCGATCCCAAAAGCCCCGATGGAGGAGAGGGACCTAATAATCCAACAGATATTGATACTAGTAAAGGTGACACATCAGATGAAACTGAATTAATATACAAATCCCCAAAAGATACACGCGACTTTCTTGTTGCCTATAATCAGGACAACATCCTAAAATATACTTGTCATAATATAGACGACGAGGATGTTATTAATGAAATCAATATAGAATGTGGAGTCACTGAATATGATTTTGAAAAGCATTTGCAAATCATCCAAGAACATTTTAATCGGCTAAAGAAAGGTCGTTTTGTCTATTATAGGATATTGAATTTGATTAGTGCATATTTGACAGGGAAGACGGTGAAGGGTGAAGCGACGGGTTGGTCATCATTAAATATCCAAGAGAATTGGGCTTGTGAAAAGTTGAATTCATGGGCAAAGAACAACTCACATGTTGTTCCTAATCCTGGAGAGAATATCGCATCATCAATACGTAATTCTGGATATAAGCTATCAAAACCATACGTTTCTTCTTTGACGGGAGAACGTATTATTTATTTTTCTCAGTTAGTTTTGTATTTTAAATCATTGTTTCATATTAAGGCAGATAATTCGTTAAAAAGCATTCTTGAATACGTTAATAGTACAGAGAAATACTCTGAAAAAAACATCAAGATCATTTTCGATAAGATATTCCTTGAGAAAACAGAATTGTTTGCTTATGTAGACCCGTTAGTGCAAGCATATAAATCAATAATTAATATATGCTCGGAGTCTTGTGACAGCAATTGCCCCGATGGGGTAAACATAGAATTGTCTTTTTATGAAGATGAGGCCAATAAAAAGAAGTGTTTTTGTATTCATCACCTTAATACGGTTTATGGGAAATCACCACTTGATGCTATTACGCGAATTGGGGACAAACAAAAACTATTAATAAAGAACCAAATCAACGGAAACTGTGATTTGTATATTCAAGCATTGTTTGAAGATGGTTTTTCGTACGAAATTAACCTTTGGAATGGTGATGAAAGAACATATAATAGAATAGAGGATATTCAAGGTGTAAAATACATAATGAAATATTATATATGATTTATATTATTGACGAAAAGATCAAAAGGCAAGAGAGCTACGGATGGAATGCTCAAAGATTTGAAAAGTTCAAAGGTGTTATCATCCCGATTAATGATTATTTGAGCTTTGAATCAGAAGGTTTTGCCGATGAAATATTATCTGAAGGAAATGTTGTGCTCTTTCATGAGTCGTTTTTTAATGGGATAGCTTATGAAAAAAGTGCAATAGCTAGGGAATTTATTCACAAATTGGATGGGTTTGGACAAATAGGAATAGTCGTTTACTATGGAGGCAGCAAGAGTTCAAGAAAAGTAAACGGCAATGTCGCCTTTCTACCAGTATCAGTGATGTATCAGCATTTGGAAACCTATTTGAATAAAACAAATGAAGGAAAAGCTGATATCAATTATCTTATTTGGGGAGAAAACCCAATGATTGAGAAGTATATCATAGAAGAGATATCCAATGCGAATGAAAAAATGCTTGATAATTTGGGAGATTATGATTCGGTGAGTTGCCAGGCTTTGGTAATTGTTTCTTCGGACAAGAATCAATTGTATATCCCTGATTCAAACCCTAATATCACTATTAAGGAATTATTTCCAGATAACGAAGCAGACGAACCCATTTCGGATAGATTGCTCCATTCGTATGTTGTGACCTGGCTACAAGAAAAGGAGTATGATTCAATTGTGTTGCCTTTGTGTTTTGGACCGGTGCTATCGGATTATAATGGTTTGCGCATGGCAATGCATATAAGATGCACACAGACATTGAATCGGCATAAACCCATTTATTTGTATGGTGTTGTGGAGCTGTCAAATCTGATCTATAATGAATATTTTGATGTGTTGAGGACTAAAGAGGTGTTTCTAATCGACTACGACAATAAATCCATTTTGTCTTCATTGACAGACGCTCATGAGGTTCTTGGCACTGAAATGTTAAGTAGTGAATTAAAGAAGGTAAAACTCAATCTTCCAGAGAATTACATTGATAGTCATAGCATTGCGAATGAGTGGGCGATATATAGATGGGCAAAAACAATTGGGACGACGGATGCTGAGATAAATGAAGTTGTGAAGAATGTGGAAACAAACCTGTATTTCAAATATTTGAATACGATTTATCCCATTTCTTCGTCTAATCAACTCAATAAAAATGACTTGATTATCTCAACTAGTTGTAAAAACAAGCCAAAAGTACTATTAGTCGACGACGAAGCAGAAAAAGGATGGTATGAAATTTTTTATTCTATACTTGACGATGCAAATGGCTTTTATTTTGACCATCTTGATGATGAGTTTAATGAAAAGAGTTCTGATGAAATTGTGCAAATAGTACATGATAAGATTGTTTCTGATGATATTGATATTGTAGTTTTAGATTATAGGTTACACAGGACAGACTTTTTTGCTGATCGTATAGAAGATATTACTGGTTACAAGGTTCTAGAGGACATTAAGAATAAAATTAATCGAGGCATTCAGGTGGTAGTATTATCGGCAACAAATAAAGTTTGGAGTTGGGAGGCTTTAAAAGAAATGGGTGCAGATGAGTTTGTTATGAAGGATAATCCTGATAGTATACTTGAGGATACGTCAACTATAAATGGGATTGGCAGGTTTGTTAAAGCGGTTGGTAATTGCTGTGATAGATTGTTTTTAAAGCAATTCTATTGCGATTACGATGATTTAGAGAAAACCTTTCTTCCAAGAAGGACTAGTAAAACCAATCGCTTGTCAAAAGATTTTGTTGATGAAGCATGGAATATGTACAAAATGAGTTGCAATGTTTTGTCTAAAGATGTTGAAGAAGAGACGGTTAATGCATCATTCATCTTTCTGTTCTCAATAATAGAATTACTTGCCAATCAAATCATCAACATTGACATTCCAGAAGAGTATCAAAAAAGTAATGGAAAATTGGTTTATCGTTATAAATTCCGTGCGAAAAACCAGTATTTAAAATTCTTTGATGAAAAAACGTATGAAAAAACTGCGCTCAAAATTGAAATGGATAGTCCTAAAAAGCAGCCAGGGTGGTTCCAAAAAACAATGAATACGTTGGATTATTTATCTGTAGTTGATAATACTATAGATTATAAACACTTGGTCATGGTACGTAATGATTTCATCCATGCTAATGCTGTTTATTCTAAAAGTAAGAAAATTGCAATTAACGATTTGATAGATTTACAAAAGATAGTGTTTACAGGATTAAAAAGTATGTGATGATGCCTCTAACTCCATCTCAACAATCGGCTTTCCAACAGTTTGAAGAGTTTGTTGACTCTGACGACCGAATCTTTATCCTAAAAGGTTCGGCGGGAACTGGTAAAACGACGCTGCTTAAAGCGTTGGTCGATGCGTTGTGTAGTAAAGGATGGAAGTGCGTTTTGATGGCTCCAACGGGCAGGGCGTCTTACATTTTGGGAGAAAAGACAGGCCATTCTGCCGCTACTATCCATAGGACAATCTATCAGATAGAAGAAGGGCTGAAGGATGATGGCAGCGGTCAATTGGTATTTGGCCTTAGACATAATGACGATTCGCAGAACAATACCATTTACTTCGTGGATGAAGCCTCGATGGTTTCTGACCTGTATAGTGAAAATGACATGTTCAAGTTTGGGTCTGGTTATTTGTTAAGGGATGTCCTTAATTATTGTGGCTCCAGAAAGATTGTCTTTGTGGGTGATTATGCGCAGTTGCCACCGGTTGGCCAGACCTTTTCGCCTGCCATGAGTGCAGAATACTTGCAAGAAACCTATCATGCATCATGTCGAGAAGCCATGTTGAAGGAAGTGGTTCGACAGGTAGAGGATAGTTTTGTGTATAAGAACGCCACGTTTGTTCGTGATGCCATTGAATCGAACCGATACAATGAGTTCGCCATTAAGGACGGGGAGGATGTGAAGAAGAGCGAGTCATTGATAGAGGATTATAAAAGCGTAACTCAAGGCTCGATTGATCAGAGTGCCATTGTGATTGCCTATACCAACAAGCAAGTCCTTGATTATAACATGGCAATTCGTGACTACCTGTTCCAATCCAACCAAAAGCGGCTTCTTCCAGGGGATTTGTTGATAGTTTCCCAAAACAATTACCATTATTCCGAAGAGCTATATAACGGCACGATAGTCAGAGTGCTTTCGTGCGACCCTGATGGCATGTTGGAGAAGCGAACCGTTCGATTCAATACTTCGGAGAAAGATGCATTCGGTGAGACTGTTGTGGCTGAGAAAGAGCTGTCGTTTAGAAAGGCCTTGATTGAAACGGCATCGCACAATCAAGTGGAATGCCTGATTCTTGATAGCTTTGTTGCCGATGCCCTTGGAAGTCCCAATAAAGAATGGAATCAAGCTTTGATTGTGGACTTTAGTAATAGGATGAGACAAGAGGGAGTGGCGTTTGGCACCGATGAATATCGTAGCCGTATGAAGACGGACAAGTATCTTCATGCATTGGTTTGTAAGTATGGCTATGCTATTACCTGTCATAAGGCACAAGGTGGTGAATGGGAGAAAGTGTTTGTGGAAATGGATAAGATGGGAGGCAAGGAAAACAATGACTATTTCCGCTGGGCATATACAGCCATCACCCGTAGCAGCAAATCCCTTTGGCATTTCGCCTCGCCTTCATTCAATGCGGTTAGCAAGATGTCTGTCCTGCCGATTGGCAAAACAGACAAAATAGTGTATTACGTTCCCCAAGGTGAGAACTTCCTCGATTGGTTCTTTAACAGGGTGAGCGCAATTTGTGCGGAGCAGGGAATTACTTGTACAGAGAATAGAGACTATGCATTTCAACAAGTGTTGCATTTTGAAAAAGACGGCAAAACCTGCACTATTCAAAAATGGTACAAGAAGGATGGCTACTCGGCAAAACGGACACCATCTGTTACGAATGATAAAGAATTTGCCGCTTATGTGGGTCGTATAATTGATGATCTTGCGATTCCTGAAGAGCTGCCTTTTGAGCCTAAAACAGAATTTGCTCCCAAGCTTCATGAACTTGTTATGGCTACGGCTAATGAGCTTGGCATTCGAGTGATGAACATTTGCCAAGAGCAATGGAAGGACATATACTACCTGAAGACGACGCCTTATGAATCGGTGTTGGCCTTTTTCTATAACGCGAAAGGCTTGTATTCATCAGTGACGCCACAGAGCACGGGAGGCGCGGAAGATAAGCTTCTGCAAGCCTTCTGCGAAAAAATCCAATAGTGTGCAATACCATTGCACAAACAGTTTGTTATTTTGCAACTCGAAACGATAAAAACACAAAGATATGGCATTCAAGCAAGTGATGGAAATGAGAAAGATCGGTAATCAAACCGAGGCATACGAAATGGCCCTCAATGATTATCAGCAAGCTCCTGAAGACATTTGGGCTAAGCGTGCTATGTCTTGGTGCCTTTTCGATGCGTTGAAGGCGAATGCTTCATATGCTCAAAAGGATGTGTTTGTTTCCAAACTTTCGGAAGTGAAAGAACTTGGGATGCCTGGCGATGAAACAATGTTTTGGAACAATATTGTGTGGCCTATTAATGCTTTTGTGAGAGATTGTTCTGGAAAAGGACAATGGGACGAGTTGACAACGTTGTTTGATGCCATTAAGGACTTCCCATTCGTGAAGCCATGCAAGGAATATTCAGTTTTGCTTAATGCTTTTTTGACTGGCAAAGAAGAATGGGATGGGATTGTTGCTTTTTGTGACTGGTGGGGTTTTGACAATTTTAGGGAAGAAGACTATGAATGCGAGGTGCTACCGAGCGGGAAGAAAATGCCTGTTTCTTTGGTTGAGAGTGCATATCTTGCCTATGCCAAGGGACTGATCAATAAACGAGACAAAGATGCAATCGTTGCATTTATCCCAAAACTGCAAGAGTTGGCTGAGCAAAATCCCAAAATGCAATATCCCAACTATTATGTAGGGAAACTGTTGCTTGCTACGGGTAGCGACAAGCAAGAGGCCGTAAAGTCCTTGTTGCCTTTTGTCAGAAAAAAGCAATCGGATTTTTGGGTGTGGCAGTTACTTGCAGAAGCATTTATGGATGATGATGAAAAGTATATGGCATGTTTGCTTCGTGCGGTAAATTGCCATGTACAAGAGCAATTCCTTGTTAGAGTTTATCTAATCCTTGCTGGTGCTTTAAGGCAACGCGGTTATTATGCCGATGCAAGATTCTATTTGGATAAATATTGCCAAATTAAAGCCGAGACGCAAACGAATGTTTCGAGGGAGGCAAACGGCATGTTGAATGAAGCCTGGTATGCCGAGGCTGCTGGACAAAAACCGTCATTTGAATTGGATTATATGTCCATTACTAATGAACTTTTGTTTGCAGACACATCTGAAACTAATGCTGTCGTTTCTTTTGTAAACAAAGACAAGAAGATGGTTGCGGTTGTGTACGGGAAAAGGAAAGAAGGCTTTTTCAAGTATGATAGATTCATCAAGAAATTGAATAATGGTGACGGCATGAAGATACGCATACAAGAAGTGTCGGCAGACGGCTTCATGAAGGTGTTTTCCGCTAGGGTTTCGGATGCTCCTGTCGATTCCGATTATTGCAAATTGGTGAACGGTTCGGTTTCCTCCAACATGTCAATGACTGCTTTTTTCTTGCAGGCCGAAAAGGAATCGTTCTGTATTCCATCAAACATTGCGGGCAAGATGCAGTTGGTTATTGGTGAACCAGTTTCCGCAATTGTGCTATATTCCTATAACAAGAGAAGGGAAGAGTGGGGATGGATTTGCGTGAAAGTTTGGAGATAATTCTCTTTGTGCAATTCCATTGCACAAGTCCGCATTATTTTTGCATCGAAAAACAAAACAATAATTGATTATGGCATTACAACTGTATTATGACAATTTCAAAGGGTTGGTGAAAAGCAATGATTATGCGATTGGTCAGTCAATAACAGAACATGACCAGAAAGGCTGGAAAGCGCCACTTCATGAACAGGTTTTGGAAATACCAAGTCGAAATGTGAAGATTGTTGTACGTACTAATTTTGGTTGGGGTGAGAAGTCTTATATGAATGCTAGGATAACCATGGCAGACAAGTGCGTTTTCAATTTCCTCGACACAAGTTTGGTCCATCCGATTAACTTGGTTTGTGTTAAGCCGGGTGATTGGAACAAGTTGTTTGACAGCATCATCAATCTATATAATAACATCTACAATAGCGAAAACTCAATCAACGCATATTTTGATGTTATTGAAGAGTCAATCAATTCCTCTAATTCCGTTAATAAAATGGTTGATG
>JBGUNT010000003.1:0-11181 GCA_045117495.1 Candidatus Limimorpha sp.
GAACGAGTAGCACATGGCAAAGCCGCTGCCACCGTGGGCATGCGTAGTATAGTCATAGCCACCAGGATTGTTGTCGCTGTGCAACCAATAGCCACCGTCGGCATTGACGGTCAGCACGGTCCAGCCGTTGAGGCCGCCTTCGAAGCCTTCAGTGAACGAAGTGCCACCTTGAGGATCCGGAGTCGGGGTGTCGCCACCGTACGGGTTGAAGCCATGTTCAAACACCCACTCAATGTGGTTACCTTGGGTGGTCGTGTTTTCAGTGACTTCGTCAACAGGTCCCCAGTGATCGCAAGGCTCATATTCCCATTCAACGGGTTCGCTCCATTCGCTCATACCTGTGCTGTACATCACAGCGACCTTGCAGAGGTAATGCTCGCCCTCTACGAGAGGCGCATTGTAAGGTTCGTTGGTTGACAGCTGGCAGAACGGATGCACCGTGTTGTGGTTGTAGATCGGCACACCGTCGATGCTGGTGCACAACACCTTATAATATTCAAGATGACGCTCTTCATTGCTCTCGCGACCAATGGTAAAGCTGATATTGTCGACTTTGAAGCAGTCGCCTGTCGGGTTGACACTACCATCTTTGGTGTATGACCACTTGAAGGTGTGTTCACCGGCAGTAACAGGATAGCTGTAATTGTTCCATCCTGAAACCTCAGCACCGTGGTTCATCATTTCGACACCGTCGATGAAGAATTGGCACTTATCCCAGTGTGTGGAAGTACCTTCACCTTGGCACAGGGCATCGAAGCTAACCATGCCATCGGAGCCGAAGTTCTTCGAAGCCTCGATAGCTGAAGTGCTGCTGGCAACACCAGCGTTGGCGCTCTTCATGCAGTAGCCATCATTGCCTTCTTGAACGACCGTCCAAGGATAGCTGGAGATGGTGTTGTCGAATGTGTATTGGCTGAAGTCACCAGTCTCGAAGTCGATAATGGTGTTGCCACCGCTAGGCGTAGTACCCGACATGTCGGGTTCGTCCCACATGGCCCAACCAGTACGGCTGACATAGATGTTCTGGATCGGGAAATGGATTTCGATCATCACGTAACGGAGGTCGGTGGGCTCCCAAATGCTCACAGGCTCGTCGATGATGGTCTCATAGCCAAGATGCTCAACCTTCACTTGATAATCACCCTTACGGAAGTTTTCGAAAGCATAGAAGCCGCTTTCATCCAAAGTGACGGAAGGTTGCGGATGGGCTTGCTGTTCAAGTTCGTTCAGGTTGGTGAAGCTCACCACCGTGCCCTCTGGGCTGTCGGCGCTGTTGAGCAACACGTTAACCGTGACTTGGGTTTCCATATCCTTGTCGATGCAAGGAGCACAGTCAGTATGCCAAACGATGTCGCTTTCGCGAGGCTCAGCGGGATATTCAACGCGGTTGCCTTGGTAGACAGCGCTGACGCCCCACTTGTAAACACCAGGTTCAGCTTCCGGCCAGCTCACGTCGATGTAAGCGGTATCGGGCACCCATGCGGTGGCCAACAGCACGGTGTTGGTATCATTGTAGGGACCATCGTTGTAGCAGTCGGTACGATAGATATTGTAATGGTGGAGGCTGCGATTCATAGCGACCTCTCTATTCTCACGGTTACCATAGACGAAGGTGGTCTTGGGCAAGAAGTTGGCCTGCGTAGCAGTGATGCCATTGCTGGTCTGGCCATAACCCCAGATGGAAGCACCCGTATGGGTCTCACCCATGAAGGTAGCAGAGCCCCAACCTTGCAACGACTGATAGACATCCTTGTAAACGCCAATCAGCAGGTTGCCGCCATTGTAGCGGTAAGGAGTCGTGAATTCAATATAAGGTTCAGCAGTGGTGTGAGCATCGATTGCACCTTGGTAAACGATGGTAGCGCCATCCATACCTTGGTAGCTGCTCAGCGTGGTGCCGGAAACTTCCTTCATGAAGATGGTGAAAGGACCATCCCAAGCGCCAGATTGAGTGGAAGGCGAGGTGATGTACCACTTCATGCTGTTGATGTCAGAACCCGTCATCGGGGCAAGGTCAGCAGCAGGCATGATCATTTCGCTCTTCAGGCAATAGTCAGCATCGAAGCCGTAAATCGGCACATGGGTTTCAGTGGCAGTGCCGTCGAACACGGTGAGTTCACCGCTGGCGCCAGAGCCGCCGCCGAAGTCCCACCAAACCTTCACGAGTTCGTCAACCTCGCCAACATTGACGAGTTCGGCGCAAACGTGTGAAGGAGCGTAGAACACTTCATCCATGATAAAGTCAACATTGTCAACCTGATCGTTGAGAGCTACGTCGAAGGGCAGCACATGGTTGGTAACCGTTTCTTGGTAACCATCCTTGTTAGCGATAGCCATGGTGTAGTGGCCAACGTAGACTTGAACATGGTAGTAACCATTTTCATCGGTCGTGGCGGTGTAGGTGTGCGAGTTGTTGAACTCGTCAGTGCCAGTGATGGTGACAGTGACGTCAGCAATCGGGGTTTCGCCGTCCTGCTCGTAAGCATGGCCGTTGATGCCAGTGGTGTTGCTATAGCCGCTCACCTTCACGATGGCGTCGTTCGAGAAATCAGATTCGCCTTCGTCGTAAACAGCGGTTACGTTGAAGACATAACCTTGCATGTTGTAAGCAAGCTCAGTAGCGGGAACCACGAAGCTGTTCTGGTTGATCTGGTTGGGAGTGGTCTCACCGATCTTCACGCCATCCTTGTAGATGAAGTATTGACGATAAGTACGGTCGACAACCGCAGTCCAGTTCAAGGTGACAGTCTCGCCAACGAAGATTTCGTCGGGCGTGGCAGTCAGCTGGTGAGGAATGTTGAGGTGGGTGGTGAAGCCAAACACTTCGCCGGTCACGGTGCAGCCACCTTCTTCCTCGCCACCATTGGTGCGCTGGTCAATACGCCAGAAGTAGTTGGTGTTGTTGAACAAGTTGGTGACGGTGTACTCTTCAGCAAGTTCGTCGCTCCAATCCGTGATGATGGTGAACGGGTTGTTCGGCTCATCATCCGGCCAGTAGGTGCTGCTGAACACAAGGCGCCACTCGGTGCAATAGGGGCTCAGCTGCCACTTCAGGGTCACGCTGGCAGGCTCGATGCCGTCGGCATTGTCGGCAGGATAAACAGCCACTGCCGGTTCGGGGCAAGGCAGTTCGTCAATGTTGATCTCCACCTCGAAGTCGTCATCAGTTGAAGAAGCAACCAGGTAATAGGTACCAGGCAACACATTCATGCTGTCGATTTCAGGACCGCAAACAGGCTCTCTGTTTATGGTAGCCTCCACTTCGCGAGTGGGAACAGCGATCATACCTTCTGCCATCATCTTGGCACGAAGTTCAGCATAAGCGGCGTTGTCTTCCACAAAGCTTCTGTTGCCATAGGCAAAGGTCGTCTTGGGCAAGAAGTTGCGCTGCGTGGGACTGGTGATGCCTTCAAGAGAAGAGCCATAACCATTAATACTAGCGCCACTGATGGTTTCTCCATAGAAGTAAGCAGAACCCCATCCAACCATTGAATGATAAGTTGTCTGATATACGCCAACAAGCAAATTGCCTCCATTATAATGATAAGGCGTGGTGAAATTAAGGGTCACCTCTGAGGTAGTACCGTCGATAGCACCTTCATAAACAATGGTAGCTCCAGAAAGACCTTCAAAACTGGAAATCGTGGCGCCAGCCACTTCTTTCATAAACACTTGGAACGGACCTGTCCAAGGGTTACCCTGGCTAGCTGTCTGCTGAAGGTAGAACTTCATACTATTGATGTTCTTTCCGCTCATGTCGCTCAATTCGGCAGCAGAATAAACCATCTCAGCTTTTAAGCAATTGTCAGCATTAAAGCCATAAACTGGAACATAACTATTGGTGATTTCACCATCGTGCACGGTGAGTTCGCCGCCAGCGCTGCTTCCGCCGCCACCGTTGAATCCGGTGCCGGTGTAGTTGTTGTCAGCCATCGGGCCATCTTCACCATTGAAGTCAGCAGTGTAGAGGGCAACCTTGCCGTTTTCGCCGGTCGAAACCTTGGCGCTCAGCATCATGGCCTTGTCAAGCGTGAACTTCATCACAGCGTCCTTGCCTTCCGGAATCTCGGGATAAGGCAGTGTGTAGTCGTTGTGGAGGTTCATCGTATCTTCGCCAGCCCAGATGGTGGACATGAATTCCTTCCAAGTGAAGCCAGGTTCGATAGCCTCGCCGTCGTTGAGTTCGTAAGCCACTTCGACCACGTCAGGGCAGATGGGGGTATAGAGTTCAGCGATGATGGGCCAGATGTGGGCCTCACGGGTGCCGTGGTAGATAGCCACAAATTGGCGCTCGACGGTACCAGCAGCGGTGGCATTCACATCGATAGAGATGTCGGTGGTGTCGCCAGCAGCCAGTTCAAACGGAACCTCGGTCAGGTTCTCGAAAAGGCCATCATTAGGAGTGAAGTCAAGTACAGTAATAGTGTAGTCATCTTCGCTTTCATTGTACATCTTGAACACGTAGGGGGCCATCCAAGCGTTCAGCGGGCGGCTGCCCACCTTCACGGTGTCGATGGTGCCGTCGGCGCTCATGACGTGCAGGCCGTCGGTGTAGACATAACCAGGCTCGTCAGGCTCGTCACCACCAGGCTCGTCACCACCTTCAGCAGGAGTGTAGGTGAATGTAGTCTTGGGCAGGAAGCTGGTCGTATTGACCGTATAGTTGTTGCCGTTTCTGCCATAGACAGCATTACCATTCACACTTTCACCCACCCAATAGCTGCTGGAATAACCCGTAGTAGCCGTGTAGTACACAGCAACCCACAGATTACCACCATTGTAGGTGTAAGGTGTGGTAAAAGTGACGGTCATCTCTTGCGAAGCAACGCCAAGCGTTCCTTGGTAAACGAGAGCGGCATCACTGGTGCCCAAGAAAGAAGAAAGGGAAGTTTCGCTGACTTCTTTCATATAAACTTGGAAGCTTCCATTCCATGAAACATTGGCGTAACTGCTGCTGGTGAAGAACTTCAAAGCAGAAATCTCACCACCATTCATGCCAGCAAGTTCACTAGCAGGATACACAAATTCATGTTGGAGACTGTTGTCTGTCCACAATCCCCACACAGGGATGTAGGAATTTGTGGCTGTACCGTCATGGACGGTCAGTTCATCTGCTCTTACAAAGCCGGTAATGGCTAGCAAGAGCATCATCATCAAAGAAAATAATTTCTTTTTCATAATGAATAAATTAAGTTAGTAATAAAGTGATTTGATTGATTTCTATTCGTATAAATAGGAAACGCACCAGTGCCCAATGGCATGGTGATGGCTATTTTGCTAAGCATCGTACCAAAAAAAGAATGCATAGTAAAAGCGCTTTTATACGTTGTCGACATTTGTATGACTCACAACTCCTGTTTTACCCTTAGTCTTTAGACTAAGAATTGTAAAAAAATGTTATTTTTTGCATTTCAGACATGAGGAGTGTTCAAGCGCACTTCACAATCGAGAAGAAGCTGGTAATGGTATTTGTTGAAAAGGTTCTTCTCACACAAGTCGGCAATCTCTTCCCTACTCATCCATGACACCGCCTCAACTTCCTCTTTCTGCAGATGCAGCATCGATGTCGGCACATTGCTTTTTAACATATACAACAAAGTGAACTTATATCGGAAACGCCTGATTCCCACCAGTTTCAACTCGCTTTTCGTCACTGAAAGGCCTATCTCCTCCTTCAGCTCACGCAACATCGACAAGGCGAAGTCGCGTTCGCCACTTTTCACATGTCCAGCAGTAGTGGCATAATAATTGCCCTTCGACGGAGCCACTTTTTGGATCAGGTATTGCTTCTGGTTGTTATAGATGAAAACAGCCACAATGGGAATCATGGTCCCCTCGGGGATAGGCTGTCCTCTTTCAATAGTTCCCCCAGTGGGTTTCAAGTACTGGTCGTATAAATCCAAGATTTCCATGTTCGCCATTAGCCCTCGAAGAAGAGAAGTACATTTTTTACAATTTGCAAAGATAGTAAAAAAACGAAAACACTCCCCAATTCGAAGCGAAAACGGAGGAATAAAAAAGGCCACGTCCAGCAAAAGACGCAGCCGATATAGGGTCTCTGTCAAAACAGGCGTTATTCGAACTCCTCAAAGCAATCGCGCAGGAAATTATGGCCAAGCACTTCCGATATTTTCATCAACTGGACCAAATCGATGCTTTGTCGCTTAAACATCTTGTATACATTTGACTTCTCGCAATAAATCTCCCTTGCGAACCAAACCACTGTCCTGCCCTGACGCCACAATTCATCCTGAATCATGTTGCCGATGTGAACATCTTTCATCTTGAATCTCATAATAATTCGTTTTGATTTTGGCGCAAAAGTAGGGTGAGGGGCAAAAAACCGTCCAAAAACGTTCACAAAAACGAATCAAACAAAATAAAAAAAGAATCTTGCTTTTGACTAGGAATCAATTAGTTATTATAATGATAAAAGAAAATCAAACAATTGGACAAATGCTTGATTGGAATCTAAGTCAAATAAAGACACAGGGTCTAACTATTTATTTCCCAATTGTTTAAAAACCATGTAAGACAAACTGAAGGTCTGATTTGTCGCCAAACACCTCATGCAGTTTTAATGAGCGAGCCCATACGGCTTGGTAGGTCTTCCCCATCAAAGCAGCGGCCTGAACCTCGGACAAACCAAGTATATACATACAACAATATACAATATCGGAACGCTTCAACCGAGGATAGCGTTCCATGATCTTGGCAGAAAACTTGGGGAACACGGCATCAACAGCATTGACCAACATGGTTGTCTGGGCATCCGACAATACCCATTCCGGATAAGCATAGCCCGCTTTCACATTAGCCGATTTCACCTTAACAACTCTCTTACTTATCGGCATTTCACGAAGGGTTTCCAGCTTTTTATCCAATGAGAGGCTCTGGAAATCGGGCGCGGTAATCACCTTGTCCAATTTGTCTTCCAACGACCTGATTTCCTCTTCTTTCTGTCGTGTTGTCCTTTTTGTGTTCTCAATCTCATCATGAAGCAACGCCTTAATTTTTTCGTTGGCCTCACGCTCTTTTTTTCGAAGTCGCTTATGCCTTCTGACGAGCCAGATGTTGACAGCCAATATAAGTAACAAAACAACGATGATAAACAGCACGAAGAAAAAGAGATCTTTTTGCCTAGCATTTTGACTATCAGCCTTATAATCATCGTAGCGCATAATCATTTGAACTCTGTCACCGCTCTTCGACAATTGATCGAGATACAGGTCCGACAGCAACTCGCCATAATGCGCAGCCTTATCATGCATGCCAAGTGTATTGGCAGCCTTAATGATACCTCGATATGTCTTGATGTTTTGTCGTGGCAATAAGGGAAATCCGCGTTCGTAGTTGTACAAAGCCGAATCGTATTGTTGGTCTTCAAAAAACAAATAGCCAAGAGAAAAACGAATCTGCCGTTCCAGCCAACTATTGTCCGCCTCCTCCAAGGCATGACTCAGCAAATCATAAACAGCACGCTTCTCTTCTACGTTATACAAGTCGATGGCCTTATGAAACAAACTGCTGAAATGTTGGCTGCCATGATCCTTTAGAGTCTTTTCATGAATGCTATCCGATTTCCAATAATAGTATAATGAGGTAATCTTGTCACCTTGCGCCAGAAACACATCACCCATCAATTCATAGTTGTTGGCCACCCCTAAATGGTTGTTTTCCATCAGAAAACAACCATTGGATTTCTCCAGGCACTCCAACGAAGTGCCATAAGCATCATAAACATAAAAAAGCCAAGCCAAACGATCGTAAATAAGACCTGTAAAATGCTCATAATTAGGATTATGGTCTGAAGAAGAAAAGAAATGGCGCTTTTTCGTCAAGCAATCCATAATCCATAGTGCATCCAAATAACCAGAGAATGCTTCCACTATTTCCTTCTTCTTAAATTCTTCGGCAACAGCCTTGGCATAGCAGGCTCGTGCTTTTTGAAAGCCAATTTCCTCATCTCCCCATCTGACATTACGTCCGGGCATAAGCGAATCAAAATGGGTATAGGCAACCGACAAAGCACTGTCATTCATAATACGGAGAAAATTCATATAGTACAACTCCACTTCAAGAATCTGGAATTCAGCATAATGATCTTTTGAGGAAGCATACAGTTTCTCCATATCAAGGGAATCGGCCACGGCTTGAAACAATTTCAAGGCGCTGTCTGGACGGGTATCCTTTAACGAATAGATATCCTTGAAAACTGGGATATCCCGTGACAAAGGGGAAAAACTGGTGGTTTTCTTACACGAGATAAACACTAGCAGTAGAGCCACTGCCATTAAACAGAACTTTTTAATCATCGGATCCTATCTTCCGCGCAAAAGTAGAAAATAGGACAAAAAAGAGCCTGATTTTGGAATATAAATCCAAAATCAGGCGTTATTCTATTGATAGCAGTCTTTCAAAAAATCATGATCCAGGATGCGGGATATTTGCATCAATTGCTCCAAGTCGAGGCTCTTGCGTTTGAAAAGCTTGTAAACATTTGTCCGCTCGCAATAGATTCTCTTGGCAAGCCATGAAGCGCTCCTTCCCTGCTTCTTCAGCTCGTCCTTAATCATCTGGCCAATGAAAATATCCTCTTTATATGCGATCATGTGATTGGTTTTTATTTTCCGAACATATCCTTAATGCCACCCAAAGAGCCTAGTAAATTGGTGGCTTCATAAGGCAGATAAACCGTCTTGTTGTCCTGACCGCCAGCCACTTCCTTCAGTGTCTCGATATACTTGACAGCCAGCAAATAATTGACCGGGTCGGCACCACGATCGGAGACCGCATCAGCGATATTGCGAATGGCAGCAGCCTCGGCTTCGGCTTGCAGCACTTTGGCGCGGGCTTCGCCTTCAGCCTTCAAGATGTTGGCCTGCTTGTCGGCCTCAGCAGCATTAATCTCAGCCTGCTTCTCACCTTCTGAGTTCAAGATTTGGGCTTGCTTCTCACCTTCTGCCTTCAAGATTTCGGCACGACGGTTACGCTCAGCCTGCATCTGGAGTTCCATGGTGCGGCGTATGCTTTCAGGCGGCGTGATATCCTGCAACTCAACACGGTTTACCTTCACGCCCCATTTGTTGGTGGCATCATCAAGCACATTGCGTAATTTCGAGTTAATGGTGTCACGCGAAGTCAAGGTTTCGTCAAGTTCCATCTCACCCACCACGTTACGCAGCGTCGTTTGCGTCAGCTTCTCAATGGCTACAGGGAGATTTTGGATTTCATAGACGGCCTTCATCGGGTCTACAATCTGGAAATAAAGCAAGGCGTTGATTTCCGTCATCACGTTATCCTTGGTGATCACGCTTTGTTTGTCGAAGTCATACACCTGTTCACGCATGTCGATGCGCGATGTGCGAGCCAAAGCACCGTTCTGACGGCGCACGATGGTTTCCTTGGCCTGCTCAATGATGGGCAGGATGACGTTGATCCCTGCATTCAAGGTACGGTTATACTTTCCAAGGCGTTCTACAATCATGGTTTCCGACTGGGAAACAATCTTGATGCCCCGAAGGATATATATCACGACGAGTGCGATCAAGACATAAAGAATAATCATGCCGAAATTCATAGTGTTATTGTTTAACGGTTACTATAATACTGTCTAATCTAACGATTTCCACGGTGGTTCCCTTCTCGATGACCGATCCATCTTCCGACACGGCCTTCCAATCGTCACCATCGATGGCGACGCGACCGGTATGTTGCTCAGCATCAATACGCTCCGAGACGACTCCCTTCCGTCCGATGATGGCATCGGCATTGGTTTTCACATCTTTCGATCTTCTGTCCAAAAACCGCATTACAACGGGTCTCAGGAAGATGAAGGTAAGCAGTGACACTACGGCAAAGATAACAATCTGCCAAGTGATGTTGGCTCCCAAACCAGCAGCAAGTGCCGAGAAGCCTGCTCCTATGGCGAAACAGATGGCACCAAAAGTCGCCGAACATATTTCGAAGATGAGGAGCAAAATTGCGGCAATAAGCCAAATTTGATATGCTTGCATGTTTTTTTATGTTTAACGTTGCAAATTTAATCAAAATCCAAACACAAAAAAAGGTTGCAAGATTGCAACCTTTCATTTTTTGGCGTTAGATCCACTTCACCAGAGGGAAGTCCTGACGATGCGGTAACATCTTGTTTGTTGGATAGACACGGAAAGTGAAATCATACACACCGGCGCGCCTGATTGGCACTTTAATATAATACTTCACCCAGCCGTCGCCCGAATCAACGAGTTTCATCTTCTCTACGGCAGTGATTTCATCTACCACATCGTTATTCTTTTTCCCAAACAACAACTCGATGGCCAGGTCGCCAGGCTCGAGGTCGGGTGTAAGTAACGTGATTTCAGCGATGAACTGCTCGCCGAAGGTCAAGGGACGCACGTTGGTGTCGGGCAAAATCAGCGATTTCACTTCCACCTTGTCCCAGTTGTTGCGCACACGCGTCTTCCAAGCGTTAATCTCAAAAGCCTTCTGGTAACGGTTGGCACGCATCCAATGGGTTCTTTCGATCAACTTGTTGTAGTACCTCTCGAAATAGTCATCCATCATGCGTTTCATGGTGAAACATGGTGAAATTTCATTCAGGCACTTCTTCATGGCGGCCACCCATCCCGTGGGCACTTCATGTACGTTACGGGCATAATAGAGCGGAACTATCTCGTTTTCAAGCGTGTTGTAAATTGTCTCGGCATCCATCTCGTCCTGATAGCGTTGGTCTTGATAGGTGCGTTTCTCTTGGATGGCCCAGCCAGCATCGGGACGATAGCCCTCGGCCCACCAGCCGTCCAAGACGGAGAAGTTAAGCACGCCATTCATCACAGCCTTCTCGCCACTGGTTCCAGAGGCTTCGAGCGGACGCGTCGGCGTGTTGAGCCACACATCTACACCACTGGTGAGGCGGGCGCCCAGCTCCATATCGTAGTTACTGATAAACAGTATCTTACCGATAAACTCGGGGCGACGCGAGATATCAATGATCATTTTGATAAGGTCTTGTCCAGCCTTGTCGTTGGGATGTGCCTTACCAGCAAAGAGGAAGATGACGGGGCGCTTCGGGTCGTTGACGAGCTGCGACAGGCGCTCCAAGTTGCCAAACAGCAGGTGAGCACGCTTGTAGGTGGCAAACCGACGGGCGAAGCCGACTATCAGCGCATTCTCGTTCAG
>JBGUNT010000004.1:0-39354 GCA_045117495.1 Candidatus Limimorpha sp.
CGTTCAGGCTGTTGACCGTCTGCATGATGAGTTTCGGGCTCTCTTGGCGCTGACGCATGTCTTCCTTAATCTTATCACCCAAATAGGCTATCAGCTCATGCTTCAGCTGTTTGCGGATGCTCCAAATGGCCTCATCAGGCACTTCGTAGATACGCTCCCACATCTTCACATCCGATTGGCTATCGATGTAATCAGGGCCAAAGGTCTCTTTGTAGAGGCGCTGCCACAGGCGGTTGCTCCACGTGGGCAGGTGCACGCCGTTGGTGACGTAGCCGATGTGGTTCTCCTCGGCGAAATAGCCCGGCCACAGCGACTGGAACATCTCTCTCGATACGCGACCGTGGATCTTGCTCACGCCGTTCACCTCCTGGCTGAGGTTGGTGGCGAGCACGCTCATCGAGAACTTCTCGTTCGGGTTGTTGGGGTTGAAGCGACCCAAGCCCATGAAGCGCTCCCAGCTGATGTTCATGCGGTTGGCATAGTGCGGCATATAGGTGCGGATGAGGTGCTCCTCAAAGGCATCGTGACCCGCGGGCACGGGCGTATGCGTCGTGAACAAGGTGGAAGCCCTGACCAATTCAAGCGCCACGTCGAAATCGAGGTTGTGCTTGTTGATGTAGACACGCAGACGCTCCAGTCCGCTGAAGGCTGCATGGCCCTCGTTGCAGTGATAGATGGTAGGTTTCATGCCCATGGCTTCGAGCAGACGAATACCACCCACGCCAAGGAACATCTCCTGCTTGATGCGCATCTCGCTGTCGCCGCCATAGAGTCGGCTGGTGATGCCACGATCCTCAGGTGAGTTCTCTTCGATGTCGGTATCGAGGAGGTACAGCCCTACCCTACCCACGTTGACGCGCCAAGCCTTGGCAAAGACCGAGCGACCGGGGAAGGCGATGCTCACCTTGACCCACTCGCCCTTGTCGTTAAAGACAGGCTGCAGCGGTAGTTGCGAGAACTTCTGCGGGATGTATTCGGCACGCTGCTCGCCCGAGACGGTGATTTCCTGGGCAAAGTAGCCATGGCGATACAGCAAGCCGATGCCCACCATATTGGCGTTAGAGTCGGAGGCCTGCTTCATGTAGTCGCCGGCCAAAATGCCGAGGCCGCCCGAATAAATCTTGAGGCTCTTCATCAAGCCATACTCCATGCTGAAATAGGCGATGAGGTCCTTTTGCTTCGTGGGCTGCGCCATGTATTCCTTGAACTGATCGTACACCTTGTTGAGGCGTTCAATGAAGTCCTCGTTATTCTCCAAGTCCTTGATCTGTTCCACCGTGAGGCCTTCCATCATGGCAACGGGGTTCTGTTCCGTGGCCTTCCATGCCTCGGGGTCGATGCTTTCGAACAACTCGATGGCATCCACATTCCAGCACCACCAGATGTTTCGCGACAGCTCTTCCAGTTTCTTCATCTCAGGCGAATAGATGGGCTTCACCAAGACCTTCTTCCAACTGGGCGCATCGTTTTTCTGATAAACCACCTCATGCAGCATATCAGCATATGGGACTGGCTCCATCATATAATGACGGCCGCCTGCCTTCTCAAGGGCCACATCCCATGCCTTCTGATAGCTGACGATGAGGTCTTTCCACAGCAGTTTGTTGGCCACCTGCAAGGCGTCTTCCGAAGTCTCGGCCATGCCTTTGTCGGTCAACACGAGGAAATGTCGCAAAGCGGAAACGATTTCATCAATCACCTTGTCGTTATCGCCCACTTGACGTGGCACCACGGTCACGGCCCCGTTGCCCTTGCATTCCTGCTGCACGAACTTGCCGAAGCCAGACACATCAGAGGTCAAGGTAGGGATGCCCATGGAGACGCTCTCGAGCGGCGTGTAGCCCCAAGGCTCGTAATAGGACGGGAACACCGAGAAATCAAAAGCAGAAAGGAACTCGGAATAGGTCATGTTGAAGATGCCGTCGTTACCGTTGAGGTATGCGGGGACAAACATCACCTTCACCTTGTCGTTAGCGTCGTTCTGCAGACCCGAGTTACGCAGGGTGTTCAGAATTGCATCGTTTTCATATTCAAAGATGTGGTGTGTGGCGGGGAAGTCGGTGTGTCCCATGATGGCGTTGGTGCCGTCGAGGCGGTGTTGCAAGTCCTTGGAGGGGCCAGCGATGTTGGCTGGCACGGCAATCACGCCCAGAACGGTGCGCTTCAGGTTTTTGTCCTCGTTGAGGCGGCGCAAGGCCTCGATGAAGAGGTCGATGCCCTTGTTCTTGAACTCGTATCGACCGCTGTTGAGTACCATCAGGCAGTTCGGGTCGAGGGTCTCGCCGCACAAGGTCCCGGCAATTTTCAAAATCTGCTCACGTGTCGCCTTGCGTTTCTCGACAAACTCGGCATTATCTTTCCTAAAGGTATGGTCGATGCCGTTCTTCGTCACCACATCGGGCTTACGGTAGAGGAACTGCTCGCACTCCTGCGCCGTGATATCGCTCACCGTCGTGAAGGAGTCGGCATTCTTGGCCGCCTTCTGCTCCATCGACTGCTGCGAGACCACGTTGAACTGCATGGCCATCACCGAAGGCAGGTAGGTCTTCAGGTTATCGTAAAGCGGCAGACCGTTGCGTGAGATGGCACGACCGAGGTAGGTGGCGTGGGTGGTGAACACCGTGGCGACCTGGGGGCAATGCTCCTTCAAATAAAGCACGCCCGAGCCCGTCATCCACTCGTGGAACTGTGCCACAATATGGCTGGTTTGCTGTAGATAGAAGTTACAAAAACTCTCGATCACTTGACCGGCGGCATAGCCGAAAAGTACCGGCTCGATGTAGTCCCACTGGCCACGGATGCTGTCCAGTTCATATTGTTCCCATAGGTGACCAAGGATTTCGTTCTTGGTCTGATATAGTGGTGTGTAATCCACCAAGATGGCGATGGGGTTACTCTCGATCTTCCAATGACCGATGCGGAATTTCAGGCCTTGTGCCAACGCCCTTTCGCGCCACTCGGGAAAGAGTTCGTTGTCTTCTACAAAATACAGGGACTCATGCGCTTCCTTGACCACATCCGGACCAACCGTGATATAGTGGTCATTCAGCAGTTGACGCATCACATTCGCTTTCGTGGAGAGCACCGTATAGATACCGCCCACCATGTTACACACTTCCCAAGAGGTTTCAAAAAGGTATTCGGGGTTTTTCATTTATTTAAGATTCAAAAATTTAAAATTCAAAAATTCAATATTGAGATTCCCTTCGGGAATGGAGTGTTTGTTTCGTTGTCCAGCGGCGGTAAAGAACAGCATTTGACATGTAACAGTTGCCACCGCCGCAGGATAACCTTTTTTTTCTCCATTCCCGCAGGGAATCCGTTTTTATGATTCTGCTTTCACTTTCCGTTTCGCCAGCTTCGTCACCCTATCGGTGAAGTCCGTCAGCACATTCATGTAGTTGACATACGCGTCGTACGGTGAAGCATAGTGGTTGAAGTACTTATGCACCACACCGTCGGAGAGCCACTTCGTGCACATGTAGTAGAAATGGTCGGAGGTCTGGAGCATGGTCCAGTCCTGCTGCAACTCCTCGTCCTTGATGCGATGCACCTTGGCCGTGAGGTCGTAAAGGGCACGGTAGGCGTCGTCCTGCAGGGGGTTGCCGAGCCAAGCCGTGAGGTCGCGCTCCTCGTCGCTCCACGAAAGCACGTTGGGCACGTTGACTGCGCTCACCGGCTGCAAGGTCTTGGCCAACTCTTGCGGCGTGGCGAACTTGAACTTGCTGCCTTCCAGAACCGCCTTGGGCAGACGTTCCATGAAGTCGAAGATGCCCGTCTCGGCCTGCTGGTGCTCGCCAAAGGTCTCATAGTCCATGAAGATGTTGACCACCTCTTCCTCTTCGGGCAAAGCGTTGAGCCAGCTGACGAAGTCCTCCGTGCGGAAACCGTCCTGCACGAAGCGGAAGGCAATCTCGTCGCTGAACTTGAAGTTGCGCAGCAGCACCTTCAGCTTCGGGTTGATGGCGTTGGCGTACATGTAGTTGGGACTCTTCCAGCCCAAGATGTGCTTCGCACCTTCGGTGAGCATGAGGTTGTAGCCCATGTCGGCCACCGTCGCCCCGATTTCGTCGCTGTAGATCAGCTCAGTGTTGCGGAAGGTCTTCGGCGTGACGCCAAACACCTCCTTCATCTTGCGCTTGTGGGCCAGCACCTGCCGTTTGAACTCGTCGGGGTTGTTGAGCGAGGCGAGGCTGTGGGCGTAGGTCTCCGAAAGCACCTCCACCCTACCCGTAGCCACCAATTTCTGGAAGCTCTCAAGCACCTCGGGGGCATATTGCTCCATCTGCTCGATGACGATGCCCGAAAACGAAAACGCCACCTTGAACTGGTCGCCCAATTGCTCGATTTGTCGCATCAGCAGCTCGTTCATGGGCAGGTAGCATTTCTCGGCCACGCGCCGCATGATCATGCGGTTGCTGTAGTCGTCGTAGTAATAGTGTTTCTTCCCGATCTCGAAGAAACGATACGTGCGCAGCCTGTATGGCTGATGCACTTGGAAATAGAAACAGACTGATTTGCTCATATTGTTAAGTATTTATTATTCAATTTAATAGACACGTTTTTCTTTTCTGATTGCCATATTCCAACCAACAGAAACCCGATGCATTTGAGAAAACACATGATCGATACTTGTCATGCCAAAATCGTATTTAAGTCGAATAAATGTCCTATCTTTCAACGGAAAATCGAAAAACGCCCCAATATGGCCTACACCTAGGTTCTTAGTCAAGTCTTTTATTTGAGGATTTTTAGCCCATGCATAGTACTCTTGCATCCAACCCGCACCAAGAAATGGGGAAACTTTGACCGTTTTCCCTTCATATACAGGATAGGCCAAACATGCATCAAGACTTAAATAATCACATTCTTTTCCTTTTTCATATACATTCCCGTAACTACCGTAGGCCTGATCAACTTTGGTATGGGAGTATAATGCATTGAATGAAAAGCACAAGTCGAACTTTTTAATAAAAAAGTCAACATCCCAACATAAACCGATGATAGGTCTTTGGAACTTCCCGGTAGCCAAAGCGCTGCAAGCACCAAATCCCATGCCCCAACCAGAGCCATCTTCATCTATTTTCACACGGATGAGATGCCTGACAAACCATTCGTAATCACTATTGGGGAACTCTTCCAAAAACTTATCAGACTTCTCATTCCATTCCTTTTGATTTTCAGCAGTATAGGGTTTCAAATCCCAATCCAAAAAGAGCGATAGGAAATCAAAGTCCTCGACTGGCAGTTGGGCTTCTTGAAGGTTGAAACGAAGCAAATGCTCGTCCTCGACACTGCGCCGCGACACTTGCTCACTTAATTGGTCTCTTTGCGGCTTCACCTTGTTTTTATAAGCTACAAATTGCGTTGAATCAAACGCCCGCATATTGCTCGTCAACTCGTCAAACTCTTTTGTCCAAAGCAAGACATGCCAATACTCCGCAGGCACAAACACGGCATAATTATCATCTTCCAAGGTCAATAAATAGTCCTTGGCTTCCTTCACCTTGTCGTAGTCACGGTCAAGGAACTTCTCAAGGAGATAGGCGCGGCCCTTGGCAATCCGCTCCGCCTTCGACTGCTGGATTTCCTCCTCAACCTGCGCGAAGGCGGGGAAGACGGTCGCGAAGAGGAAAACCAATGTAAAGATGCTTCGTTTCATATAGGTATTCTTTTGATTACATTAGACTGGGCAACACTAACCTAACGCTACTTCCGTCATGGCGGAGCAGCATCCGCCATCTCCTGCGCAGGTGAGAGTCCCTTTCGCGCAGGAGATTGCGGGGCAAGCCCGCAATGACGGTTAAAGACTCAGTCTTGTGTTTCATAGCACTGATATTATACCACCGACTCATAAACTGCTTTGATCTTCTTAGCGGCGGCTTCCCACTTGAGGCTGTCCACCTCGTCCTTGCCTTCGTCCTTGAAACAATCGGCCAAAGGCTTGTAGTGGCATAGGCCATAAATGGCGTCGGCCAGGCCGTTGATGTCCCAGAAGTCGACCTTCAAGGCGTGCTTGACGACCTCGGAGACGCCCGACTGCTTGCTGATGACCACCGGCACGTTGAGGCGCATGGCCTCCAACGGCACGATGCCGAACGGTTCGGAGATGGACGGCATGACGAACACGTCGGTCATGGCGAACATCTGGTCGACGGCCTCGCCCTTCAGGAAGCCCGTAAAATGGAAGTGGCTGCCCATGCCGAGTTGCGCCACACGGCGGATCATCTTCTCCAGCATGTCGCCCGTGCCCGCCATCACGAAATGGATGCTCGGGTCGACCTGGTGAATCTTGTATGCCGCTTCGATGAAGTACTCAGGACCTTTCTGGTAAGTGATTCTTCCGAGGAAGGTCACCACCTTGGCATCCAAGCCACTGCGCTCGTATTCAGACTTGGGCTTGTCGTTAGGTTCCACGGCGTTGTGCACCGTCACCACCTTGGCGGGGTCGATGCCATATTTGTTAATGACAATGTTACGCGTCAGGTTACTCACCGTAATCACACGGTCAGCGGCCTCCATGCCCCTGCGCTCGATGGCGTACACATCCGTGTTGATGTTCTCGCCCGAGCGGTCAAACTCAGTGGCATGCATGTGTACCACCAGCGGTTTGCCCGTGGTCTCCTTCGCCGCGATACCAGCCGAATAGGTCAGCCAGTCGTGGGCGTGGATGACATCGAAGTCATATTTCGTGGCCAGCGACGAGCCTATCAAGGCGTAGCGCGCCACCTCCTCCATGAGGTTCATGCCATATTTGCCCGAGAACTGGTAGTTGCGTGCGAACACCGAGCCGCTGCGGTTGAAGTTCTCCACCACATGACGGTCGTATTCCAGCACGTTGGCGAACTCCTCCGGCCCGACATACGGGATAATGTTGGACCCGATTTCCATGTATTGCACACGCTCCCAATAACTTCTGTCGGCCTCATGGTCGATGTCGATGGTCACGTCGCTGGCATTGAGCAGACGCACGTTGGTCTCATCCTCGTCGCCATAGGCACGCGGCACCACGAAGAGTACATCCACATCGTTCTTGGCCAGGCCTTTGGTCATGCCGAAGCAAGCCGTTCCGAGGCCACCGGTAATATGGGGCGGGAACTCCCACCCAAACATCAGGACTCTCATTTTGAGCCTCCTTTCTTATTTAGTTCTTCAATCAGGTAATGCAGGTAGAGCAATGCGCCCACGCTCGTCGACTGGGAGATGCAGCCACGCGCCTCGAAGGGCGGGTTGCCGTCGTAAATCTCCGAAATCGTCCCGATGCCGTTCTCCTTGATGGCCTCCTCGAAACCGTTGTACAGATCCTCGAGATTGGCCGCTGCCGACTTGCCATAAAGTTTCACGGCCAAATCAGCAAAGAAGGTAATCAGCCACGGGAATGCCGTGCCGTTATGATACGCACGCTCGCGCTCCGAGTGGTTGCCTATGGTGACGCCCTTATAGTTTTCGTCATTGGGCGACAGTGAGCGGATGCCTCTTGGCGTCAGCAATTCGGAAACAGTGATGTCGAAGGCGCGTTTCTGCATCTCGTCGCTCATCGGGCTATAGGGCAAGGCTGCAGCCAGCATCATGTTGGGACGCACCTGCTCGTTTCTCTCGTTACTGTTCACAAAGTCGTAGAAGCCCTTGGTCGCCTTATTATAGAAGGTCCCGACAAACGAAGCCTTCACCTTGTCGGCCAGTTCTCTCCATTTCTTCAGCGATGTGCTCTTCGGTTCGGCTACCTCCAACAAATCTACTGCATAGCGCAAAGCGTTATACCACAACGCATTGACCTCAATCGCGAGACCTGTTCTCGGTGTCCAAGGTTTGCCTTGGGCGAAGACGTTCATCCAAGTCAAGGCCAAGTCACGGTTGCCAGCATAAAGCAATCCGTTGTCCATGGTATGCACGTTGAAATCCGTGCCCGCAATAAAGCTCTCCAAGATAGTCGTCATGGGCTTCTTGTATTTCTTCCAGATGTCTTTCTTGTCCTTGCCGAGCATCTTCTCATAGAGCTGCAGCACATAGAAGAACCACAGCGGAGAGTCTACTGCCGTGAAATAGAGGCTCTTCTGATAGTAACGGTGCGGGAAGAACGGTCCTTGCATCCTTGAAACGAGGTAATCCAAAGCCGCAACGAAGGTCTTTTCGTCACCTTGCGCCAACGTGATGCCAGGCAAGGCAAGGAACGTGTCGCGACTGCACGAACCGAACCACGGGAAACCAGCCCAGAGTTTCGTGGCTTTTGCATCGCGGATGATGAACTGGTCGGCGGCCTTCAATAAGCAGTCTTCGTAACTTGTTTGAGGCAACAAACGTTTCACCTCAGCCTCGCACTGCCGCTTGATGGCAGCAGGGTTTTCTTCTTGCAGGCTCACCGAGAGAATCACCGAGTCGCCTTGCTTCATCTGAAGTTCAAAGAAACCGGGGACGAACTGGTCCTCGGCGGCCTCATAGCCGCGTTCTTGCTCGCGGATATAGAACATATTGTAGTACCAATGCGGGATATGCGTGTATTCCGCCGACCTGCTGAATTGCAGGAACAGCCTTGAATAGTCTTTATAAAGCTGCCACGAAGCGCCATTCTTCACCGATTCCGCCTTGCGGTTGGCCTCATGGTTCTCGTGGGTCAGCATGTGAACGTTGCGGAAGGCCAAAAATGGCAATACGCGAAGCGTGATGGGCACCACGGCTTCGCGCAAGGTGTAGCGTACAAAGAGCCGGGCCTCCGTCGCAGAGAAAATCAGCTCCTTGTCAAGCACCACATTGCCAATGCGGTAGGTCAGCTTCGGCATGGGATCGGCGGTGAAGTCACGAAGGTATTTGTGTCCACGTGGGGCGAAGACACCATCGGGATACATGTGTACACCAAGGTGAAACTCTTCCTTGTTCTCGATGATGGTCTCGTCGAGGCTCGAAAGCAGCACGTGGTTGTTATTGTCCAATTGCGGTTGCGGCACCACCAGCAATCCATGGTATTTTCGCGTATTACAGCCAATCACCGTGGTGGCGAGGAATGCCCCCAAAGCATTGGAGCGCAATACCTCACGATTGAGTGTAAACTCCAGATTAACTAGTTTCTTCTTGTCCCAGGAAATGTAACTCATATCAAGTCATAGTTTATTTCAACCTACAAAATTATTGTTTTTATTTAAAGTTACCAAAAAAAATACAATTTTCTTACTTTTGCCACAACAATCCGACGCCTATGCAAAGAACCATCAACAACAGTTTAGTCCAATACATTGAACAGGAGATTCTTCCGAGATATGAGCATTATGATGCTGCCCATCAGCGTGACCATATCGACGCTGTCATCCTTCGCAGCTTTGAGCTGGCAAAACACTATGATGTTAATGTAGACATGGTTTACGCCATTGCTGCCTACCATGACACCGGCATCTGTGAGGGACGCGAAACGCATCACCTCGTTTCGGGACGTATCATTCGCGAAGATAAAAGATTGCATGATTGGTTCGACGAGCAACAAATTGAAACAATGGCCCAAGCCGCCGAGGACCATCGTGCCTCATCAACGCATGAGCCTCGCAGTATCTATGGCAAAATCGTGGCAGAAGCCGACCGCCTTATCGTTCCTGAAACTGTAATAAAACGAACTATTCAATATGGTTTGGACCATTATCCCGATTATGACAAGGAAGGCCAATATCAGCGTTTCAAAGAACACATGACGGAAAAATATTCTGACAGGGGTTATCTGCGTCTTTGGCTGCCCGAGTCAGACAATGCTCCAAGATTGGAGGAACTAAGAAAAATCATCCGAGACGAAAACAAACTTCGGCAAACATTTGAAAAAGAATATGATAAATTGCGAGACATGGAACTTTAGGAACTCATCCCGACAACATATCAACAACAGTTTTACTTGTACATTTCTTTTTTTCCTATTTTTGAAGCCTCAAAACCACAGATTGTTTAATCCATAAATCATACTAACATGAAAAAACTAGCTTTGTTACTTCTCATATGGGCTGGCGCCATGCAAGTAATGCTCGCCCAAACCTCTGAAGAGATCCACATGACGACGGGCGATACCACCATTTGGAAGCCTTTCGACAACTGCAACATGATTGGTTATAGCATCTCAGGTCCTAAAGTCATTAGTTTCAAGCACCTCCATTATGGCGAAAAAATTCAGATCATCGCCAAGCAGGCTGGTAGCAGCAGCATCATCGCCACCTGCAACGACAACGACTCCACCATGGTGATCAACATCATCGTCAACGAACCATATGTTGCGCCTGTTTTCGAGAAGATTGAAAAGCCCGAAACCCAAGCTTTCTTGGGCTCCTACAACTTCACTCCTCCCACCAACCATTATTTTGTCACGGTCACCAACCCTGGCAGTAATTGCAGCGAGACCTATGTGAAAGTCGGAGACAACGAAGCCTACAACGACGGTCTTGGAACAGACCGTTTCTGGAACCTTAAAACCGGCAAGAACTGGTTCTATCGCCCCGACGCACAAGGTTGGACCGACGATGTGGATTGGGAGTTTGAACCTTTGGGAGAAAGCTTCTTCCCACTCAATTCTTTTGCCAACGAGGTGAATAAAGAGGATCTTTCGCAGTACTACATCGGCATGGAAAAAGTGTTGGATGTCGATTGTTGGATGTTCTTCGTCGACCAAGAAGATGGCTCCGTCATCCGTTATTGGGTTGACCCAGCCAACGGATGCACACTCAAACGTCAAGTGAACAACGAAGCCCCAAGAGTCGTCACAGTCTATGACCTTAATTACACAAAACTGTATTTCGGCCCCAGCTTCAAGAAATCGCTGCACGACACGACAAGATAATTACATTTTCCTTATCTTTGCGG
Organism: Candidatus Limimorpha sp.; assembly: GCA_045117495.1. GTDB lineage: Bacteria > Bacteroidota > Bacteroidia > Bacteroidales > F082 > Limimorpha. The sequence continues at coordinate 10,825 of JBGUNT010000004.1, forward strand.
CCTCATAGAACAAAACTACAAAATAACACATACAAAAATGGAAAACATCGAATTAAAGAAAACCCCTTACAACCAAATCCATCATGATTTGGGCGCCAAGATGGCTGAATTTGCCGGTTACGACATGCCCATCCAATATACTGGACTTGTCGAAGAACACAACAACGTTCGCAACAACGTCGGCGTTTTCGACGTGTCGCACATGGGCGAGTTCCGCGCCAAAGGCCCCATGGCCAAGCAGTTCATGCAATATTGCACCGTCAACGACGTCGCCGCTCTGAGCGATGGTAAGGTGCAATACACCTGCCTGCCGAACGGCAAGGGCGGCATCGTGGACGACATGCTCGTCTACCGCATCGCCGACGACCACTATTTCATGGTGCCCAACGCTGCCAACATTGACAAGGACTGGGCTTGGATGAGCCAGATCGCCGAAAAGTTTGGCATGACCCTCGGTGAAGACTTCAAAAACGAAAGCGAAGAATGGGCTCAGTTGGCCGTACAAGGCCCCAACGCTCTGAAAGCCATGCAGAAACTCACCAAGGCCAATGTGGTTGACATGGAATACTACACCTTCCAGATCATCAACTTCGCTGGTGTCGACAACATTATCTTCTCGACCACGGGTTACACCGGTTCGGGCGGCTGCGAGATCTACATCCCCGTTGCCTACGCCAAGCAAGTTTGGGACGCCGTCTTTGAGGCCGGCAAGGAATTCGGCATCATGCCCGCAGGTCTGGGCTGCCGCGACACCCTCCGCCTCGAGAAAGGCTTCTGCCTCTATGGCCACGAAATTGACGACACCATTAGCCCCATCGAGGCTGGCTTAGGCTGGATCACCAAGTTCGTCGACGGCAATGACTTCCTCAACCGCGAAATCTTCGCCGCCCAAAAAGCCAATGGCGTGAGCCAGAAGATCGTAGGCTTCGAGATGATCGACCGCGGCATCCCGCGCAACGGCTACGAGGTATGCGACGCCGAAGGCAATGTCATCGGCATGGTGCGCTCGGGCAGCCCGTCGCCTTCGACCGGCAAGAACATCGGCACAGCTCTGGTGAAGAAAGCCTTCAGCAAGAAAGACACGGAGCTCTACATCAAGATACGCAACAAACTCATCAAAGCCGTTGTGGTGAAAATGCCGTTCCTGCCATGACCCATCCTCGTCACCTCTTAACGATATTGATATTGCTGTTTTATTCTACAGCAAGTTCACAAGAGGTGATTTTCTCAACCAATGGCGGGTTCTACGAAGAACCATTCGAACTGACCTTGTCGTGCTGGTCGTACGACAAGGTCATTCATTTTACGACCAATGGAAACATCCCCACTGTAGAAGACCCCATCTATTCAAATCCCCTCCTGTTAAATCAAAACCTCTATTCCAAATCCGATATTTTCACTATTCGAACTAGCCCAGAGGATCTTTGGTTCGTCCCCAAAACGGTTCAAAAATGCATTGTAATCAGAGCAGCAGCCTTTGACGCCGAAGGGCATCGCGTTGGCGAAGTAGCGACCAACAGCTATTTTATCGCCTCATTAGGGTGCGACACGCATGGACTTCCGGTCATTTCTCTTTGTGCAGATTCGCTTGATTTATTCGACTATGAGCAAGGCATCCTCGTCCCAGGCATTCATTATAATACAGAGAATCACGACTATTCCGGCAATTACTACCAAACTGGACGTGATTGGGAACGATGCTGCAATGTCGAATTCTACGAAACTGACAACAACGGTATCAACCAACAAGCTGGCGTCAGAGTTCAAGGCAATAGCACCCGACGATACCCTCAAAAAGGTTTAAAAATCTATGCTCGCGAAGAATACGGCAAAAAGAGATTCAATTATAAATTCTTTGAAGGCACAGAGATAGAGCGTTTTAAACACTTGAAAATCAAATCATTTAAAGGATCTTGGACGGGTGCAGGATGTCAAGACCATTTCTGTGAGCGACTTGCACGAAACCTTGACATAGACTGCCTCTCATCAAGGCCTGTGGTATTGTTCATCAATGGAGAATATTGGGGGATTTACTACTTACAGGAGAAACCTGATGAACGCTATATCGAGGACCATTATGACTTCGACCTTGACGACATTAACATCGTCAACTCATGGAATGGCACCAACTGCGAATACGGGTCTGGCGAAGCCCTAACAGAGTTGTTTGAATGGTTAGAGCAACACGATCTGTCCGACGACGATAACTACCAATACGTGAAGGACCGGATCGACATTAGCAATTTCATGGATTATGAAATCTTCCAAATCTTTAGCGCCAACCGCGACTGGCCTTCAAACAACCTGCGTTGCTGGCAAGCCGACAATAGTTTATGGAGATTCATTTTTTTTGATGGTGACGCTTGTCTCACTCGATCCATGTCGGACTTTGACGCTTTTGCCAACGCAATCTATGATGGAGAAGATCTATATCCAGCAAGTAAAACGTCTACGTTGCTATTCAGGAGACTAATGGAAAACGACACTTTCAAACTAGCTTTCCTCCATCGTTTCGACCATCTATTGTCAACCACTTTCAATTACCATTCAACAAAAGAGTACTACGACGAAACATACAATTCCATCATAAATGAAATACCCAACCAAATAAACCGTTTTGGAAATCCCGAAAGCATGGGTGTATGGAAGAAACGGATGCGTAGCATCGACAAATTCCTGTCACAACGAGTTGACGATATAAATGACATGCTTCACCGGTATTATCTTTCAGATATGTATGGTATTACGATAAGCTATTTAAGCATTTTGCCTACGAATAATGGAATCCAAGTCGGAGTTGAAGCAAAAGAAGTCGGATTAACTGATATTCAAATCTATGACAACATAGGCAGGCGGTATTATTATTCGACTTTTGTCTTCGAGGAAGGTCTTAATGAGGTTACACTATCTGCTCATCTTAATACAGGCATATACATTCTTAGGGTTGGCAATCAGTCGAAGAAATTTATCATTTTGAACTAAAAAAAAAGTCCTGCCAAAATTTCCGACCTTTGCCGCGGAATGATTCTTGATACTAAAAGCTGCATGGAAGAAAAACAGGAGAAAAAGAAGTTTCTAGGCAGCCTCGTCATCCCCCTTATCATCGTAGCTTTGATGTGGTTGGTGAAAATTGTCGAGGCGTCTTTTGGCATCGACTTAGGACAATATGGCTTAAGGCCGCATACAGTCAGAGGTCTTATAGGCATTCTCACCCTCCCCTTCCTTCACGGCAGCTGGGAGCATCTTATCTCCAATAGCGTACCCATTCTTGTTCTCGGTACTGCCTTATACTACTGCTACCCCACCCTCGCCAATAGGGTGATGCTCGTCATCTACCTCGCCAGTGGTTTGATCACCTGGTGCATCGGCGATCCGAATTCCACCCACATTGGAGCGAGCGCCCTCGTCTATGGGCTCAACCTGTTTCTTATTGCAAGCGGCTTCATCCGCGGCAATCGCATGCTTATCGTTGTCTCTTTAATCATGGTGTTTCTCTATGGTAGTTTCATTTGGGGAATGATCCCATCTTTAGCCATACCGCAAAACATTTCATGGGAAGGTCATCTCAGCGGTGCTATCATTGGCGTGTTGCTGGCTGTCTTCCTGCGCAAGGAAGGGCCACAGAAAGAGGTGTACCATTGGGAAGAGGAAGAGGAAGAAGATGACAATGGCGCTTCGGAAGACTCAGTCACAGACCCATCGATAGATTCAACGTCTGAGAAACCCTATTGGGACGTCCCAACACCGAGTAACGACGAGCTGACGGTTCGCTACCGTTTTAGGCATTAAGACAGCGTCAGAATCTTCATTCGATGACAACCATCTCCGTCCTGCGATTCAAGGAACGGTTTTCTTCACTATCATTCGGGACCAAGGGCCGTGCAGCACCATAACCTTTGGAAGTCAACCGAACGGATTCTATTCCATTATCAATCAACGCCTGTTTTACAACTTCAGCCCGCTCCGAAGAAAGCTTCAAATTAAAGGCATCGCTGCCTATATCATCGGTATGGCCTGCCAACTCCACCTTCAATTCTGGATTGCGATGAAGAAAATCCGTTAGCATCTGAATACCCACCTGCGAATCTTCGGTCAAAGCAGCGCTGTTGTATTCAAACTGTATGTTTTGCAGGACCACCGCGTCGCCTGGCGTCAGTTCAACCACATCCACTGTTGAGAGATAATTGGCCGAATCTGGTCGAATCTCTTCAGGTAGTATAAAGGTATAGATGTCGTATTTACCCACGCCGCCTTCACGCTGCGAGGATATGAAAGCCGTCTTGCCGTCGGCAGCCACAAAGAAATTGATCTCATCGCCTTGGGTGTTGATAGGGAAACCCAGATTCACAGGCTCCTTCCACTTTCCGTCTTCTCCTCTTCGGCTCATGAAAAGGTCGAAGCCACCCATGCCAACATGCCTGTCTGAAGAGAAATACAAGGTGCGCCCATCGGGATGCAGGAAAGGCGCCATCTCAGTACCTTTTGTATTGATGGGTGCGCCCAAGCTTTGAGGTTCCGACCATGTTCCATCAGCATTGCGCATGCTGCAATAGATGTCGGCGTTCCCCGAGCGCTTTGAGACAAAATAAAGCTCCTTTCCGTCGCTGCTTATGCATGGCTGCGACTCCCAACTATTGGTATTGATAGAGCCCGACAAGGGGCGAGGCATTCCACATTGGCCGTCTCTCCATTCGGAGACATATAGGTCACAGCTGCTATCACGCAACCAGCCACAACCCGTCAGAAATAGTTTTTTTCCATCCGCCGAAATAAAAGCAGCAGCAGGATCGATGTCGTCAGAAAAGCCTTCAATATACAGCATCTGCGGCTCACCCCATCGATCGCCGTCCCACAAAGACACGAATAAAGATTCCTTTTGATAGCCATTGGCAGCCATGGTTTTTCGTGTAAATAGCAGTTGCGTGCCATCAAAAGACAACATATTCACATATTCATCATCGCTTGTGTTGACGACCTTCCCCAAATTCTCGGGTTCAAAATCCACAGGATGGCTGGTAGCCCAATCGCGAAAAGAAGCTAGTTCCAGCATCTCTGCCACTGTGGCATCGTTGGCTGCGTGGCCCAAATGCTTGGATTGGTACCAACGTAACATGGCTGCCTCCTTCTTGTAGGAGCCCTTACTGTCGTAAACACGGGCCAATGAAATGGCTGCTGGCGGAAAACACATCGAATCGCACGACAAGGCTCGCTCATATCCCAACATGGCCATGTCATAGTCTTTCGTTTCCATGCCGATCTCGCCTTCCAGAAGCCATGCCTCGGCATAGTTGGGATCGGCCACCACCGCCTTAAGCACCTGTTGATACGCTGATTTGTAATCGCCCTTAAAAAAAGCCTCCTCCGCCGCTTCATAAGCTTTCACAGCCTTTTTCGGATGCTGCGAATAACCCATTGTGACAACAGAAAGCAACGCAATAACTATCAGGGCAATCTTTTTCACTTTTTCCTATCTATCAGTTCTTTATCTATCCATTTCCTGAAATCAACCACAAACACCCTGGAGGTCACGGTGGGAGAAGTCTCTGCGGTAAGATAGCATCTTCCATTATCGAAGAAGCAAACCCCTTCAGTTTGAGCTCCTGCCAAATGGGGCATTTCGAAACGACGGTTTGATAGCTTCTCACCATTCTCATCAAAATCGAAAATGAGATACATGAAAGGCTTCCAAATGGTCTTGACGTAACCAACCAATACCAAAACATGGTTTTCCCTGTCGTAGTCAGCCCCCGTCAAAAGTCCTTGCGAATCAAACCCATTGACCACCTCAGCAACATAATCGCCAGGCGTCTTGGGGAGTCGATATAAACGTGTAGTACCAGTCTCCCAACCCTTGCTAAATAGATAAAGGTTCTTGTCGGAAGCAAAAAACGATTCACAGTCGAAATCGTGCACCTTACGCTTACTGAAATCCGTTTGGTCGGCAAAACGGAAAGTAATGGAATCGACAGTCAAAACGGCGTCACCCCCTTGTGGAATATCAGCAAGAGGAAACATATAGATTCTCAAATCTTTACGATTCCCTTTGTTATTGCCAAAGTCTCCCACAAAAACATTTTCTCCATCGGTACACACATCTTCCCAATCCTTGTTTTTTACCTTATCCAAGGTAATTCTCTGAACGACCTCAAAGGTTGTGGTGTCAAGCGCATATAATATGGGTTTCCCACCGCTGTCGTTGTGGGTCCAAAGGCGACCTTTATGGAAAAAGAGTCCCGAAGTCTCTTTCACCTCTTCAGGCAATTCCGACTTCAGCAAAGGAGACAATTCACCCCATTCCCCTTCTTGGGCTTTGCCAAGCAAGGAAAACAACAGCACAAAACCTATGAGCAGTGCCCTTCTCATAATCACTTTGGATACACTTCGCCCTTGGCGGCTTTCAGTGTGTTTTGCAATAGTGAGACGATGGTCATGGGGCCTACGCCACCAGGAACAGGTGTAATCTTTGAGGCAACCTTATAGACTTCATCATAATCCACATCGCCCATAATCTTATAGCCCTTGGGGCTGGAAGCATCTTCAATACGGTGGATACCAACATCTATGACAACGGCACCTGGCTTCACCATGTCGGCAGTCACGAAGCCCTGCTTGCCGATGGCGGCAATCAGGATATCAGCTTGACGGGCAATTTCGGGCAAATTCTTGGTACGGCTGTGGCACATGGTGACGGTAGCGTCAATGCCCTTGCGCGACATCAGGATAGCCATTGGAGTACCAACGATATTGGAGCGGCCCAACACAACCACATTCTTGCCTACGGTATCGACCCCAGAGCGTTTGATAAGTTCCATAATACCGTTAGGGGTGGCAGGCACAAAGCATGGATGGCCCAATTGCATACGGCCCGCATTGACGCTGGTGAAACCATCCACATCCTTTTGGGGCTTAATGGCATTGATGACCTTGTTTTCGTCGATATGTTTCGGCAAAGGCAACTGGATGATGTAGCCATCAATCTCAGGATCATTGTTCAAGAACTCCACCATGTCAAGCATCTCCTTTTCGGTAGTGCTTTCTGGCAAACGATACACTGACGAGGTCATACCTACCGAATGGCAGGCTTTCTCCTTTGAGGCCACATAGGTCTTGCTGGCACCATCTTCGCCTACAATGACAGCCGCCAAATGCGGGGCAGCAATGCCATGATCAATCATGTCAGCCACTTCGGCTGCGATTTCTTTCTTAATCTGTTCGGAAATGGCTTTGCCATCTATAATCTTGTTATCCATATATTTAATCATTTTGAATTCTACATACCCAATCAACGACGTTTCATGGCTCCTGCCATGCGCATCAGTTTCTTGCCACCGCCAGTGGTCATCATACGCATCATCTTCGAGGTCTCTTCAAACTGCTTTACAAGGCGGTTCACTTCCACGATGCTGGTACCGCTACCATCAGCGATGCGCTTACGACGCGTACCGTTAAGCAGTTTTGGATCTTCGCGTTCAGCTGGCGTCATCGAATAAATGATGGCTTCAATGCTCTTGAAAGCGTCATCGTCGATTTCCTCTCCCTTCATGGCCTTGTCCATACCAGGAATCATACTGGCAAGATCTTTCAGGTTACCCATCTTTTTGATTTGCTGTATTTGCTTGAGGAAATCGTTATAGTTGAACTCGTTTTTGGCCAGCTTCTTCTGAAGCTTGCGTGCTTCTTCCTCGTCAAACTGCTCTTGGGCGCGTTCCACAAGAGAGACGATGTCACCCATGCCGAGGATACGGTCGGCCATACGCTTGGGATGAAACACATCCAAGGCATCCATCTTCTCGCCGATACCAACGAACTTGATGGGCTTCTCCACCACCGTGCGGATGGTGAGGGCCGCACCACCACGGGTGTCGCCGTCCAACTTGGTCAGCACTACGCCATCGAAGTCCAAGCGGTCGTTAAAGGCCTTAGCCGTGTTGACGGCATCCTGACCCGTCATTGAGTCAACCACAAACAGGGTCTCGTGCGGTTTCACAGCTTCCTTGATGTTGGCAATCTCATTCATCATCTCCTCGTCGACGGCCAGACGACCGGCAGTATCGATGATGACTACATTCTTACCTTGAGCCTTGGCGTGCTCGATGGCGTGCTGTGCAATCTCAACAGGGTTCTTGTTGCCTTCTTCACTGTATACTTCAACTTCGACTTGCTGGCCCAACACCTTCAGCTGCTCAATGGCGGCGGGACGATACACGTCGCCAGCGACCAGCAGCACCTGTTTGCTGCGCTTGCGTTTCAGATAAGAAGCCAGTTTGGCAGAGAAGGTAGTCTTACCAGAACCTTGCAGACCTGCAATCAAGATGATGCTAGGTTGGCCTTTCAGGTTGATGTCGACAGCCTCACCACCCATCAGTTCGGCCAATTCATCATGCACGATCTTGACCATCATCTCACCAGGCTTCACCGAAGTGAGGATCTGTTGGCCTAGAGCCTTATCCTTGATGTTATTGGTAACATCCTTGGCAATCTTATAGCTTACATCGGCATCCAAGAGGGCGCGACGAATCTCCTTCATCGTATCGGCAATATTGACTTCCGTAATAAAAGCCTGTCCTTTAAGGACTTTGAAAGAACGTTCTAATTTTTCGCTTAAACCTTCAAACATAGTTTCAAAAATTTGGGTGCAAAGGTAAGAATTTTTGCGCTTATTTGGCGTATTTACCACAAAACCTTCCTATTTTTGCATGATTTTTAATCTTTGTAACCATGATCAAAGAAAACTTGGAAATAATCAGGGCAACGCTGCCCAAGTCGGTGACTCTGGTGGCCGTCAGCAAGACCAAGCCCGTCAGCGACTTGCAGGAAGCCTACGACGCCGGACAACGCATTTTTGGCGAGAACCACGCTCTTGAGATGCGCGACAAGCATGAGGTGCTACCGCAAGACATCCAATGGCACTTTATCGGCCATTTGCAGACCAACAAAATCAAATATATCATCCCGTTCGTTACACTTATCCACAGCATTGACTCGGCCAACCTATTGGAGGCCGTCAACAAAGAGGCTGCCAAGCATGATCGTGTGGTCGACTGTCTGCTGCAATTCCATATTGCACAAGAAGAGACCAAGTTCGGCCTTGACCTGGATGAAGCGCGTCAACTGCTTGAGTTGGAAGCCTTCAAACAGATGAAGAATGTGCGCATCTGCGGTGTGATGGGCATGGCCACCTTCACAGAAGACATGGATGAAGTCCGCAAGGAATTCAAACACCTGAAAGAGATTTTCGACACTTTGAAAACCAATTATTTTGCCGGTCAGCCACACTTCAAGGAAGTCTCCATGGGCATGTCGGACGACTATCCGATTGCCGTGGAAGAAGGCGCTACCATGGTTCGCGTTGGCAGTAAGATTTTTGGAGCACGAAATTATAATGTATGATGAATTCTCTGGTACCTTTATTACTGCTTATCGTCGGCTTCGTTGCCTTGATTTTGGGGGCCAATTGGCTCGTCAACGGGGCCACCAGCGTGGGCATCCGCGCCAAGCTGTCGCCCCTTATCATCGGTTTGACCATCGTAGCCTTTGGCACCTCGTTACCAGAAATGATTGTCAATGTGTTCTCATGCGCTAAAGGCAGTCCAGGTCTTGCCATCGGCAACATCATCGGTAGCAACACCATGAACATTTTGCTCATATTGGGTGTCAGCGCTCTCATTTGGCCTATCGACGTAAACCGCATATCCATCCGACGCGACATCCCTGCAGGATTTGTCGCCACACTCGCCATCACCTTGATGGCCAATTACTTCTTCACCAGGCAGGCGCGCACCATCAACTGGGTCGAAGGCATCGTACTCTTGCTCATGGGATTCGCCTATCTGCTACTCACCATGCTTAAGAACGACCCGAAAGAGGAGGCCGAAAACGTACAGGAAGCCATGCCTTGGGGCAAGACCATTCTTGCACTCTTGGCTGGTATCGTTGGACTGTATATAGGAGGCGAACTGGTTTCACGCAATGCCCAGATCCTTGCCCACAACTGGGGCATGAGCGATAGCACCATCGGGCTTACCGTGGTCGCCACCGCCACTTCCTTGCCCGAACTCATCACCTCAATTGTGGCTGCCCTGAAAAAGAATTCCGGCATCGCCATCGGTAATGTATTAGGCTCAAACATCTTGAACATCTTTATGGTATTAGGCATCAGCTCCATCATCACGCCGCTACCCTTCGAGCCTATGATGAACCAGCAACTCATGATTCTCTTTGCCGCCAACATCCTGATGCTTTTGTTTGTCTTCACAGGCAAAGGACGCAAAATCTCACGTTGGGAAGGCGCATTCCTAACCTTAGGCTACATCGGTTTCATGTGGTTCTCCTTGGCTATGCAATAAAAAAAGTAGAGACGTAGCGCGCTACGTCTCTACATCTTTTAATCACCTTATTGTTTATCAGTCAGCCAGTTGGAAGGCGGTCTTCACAGCCTCATAGTTGCTGTAGTCGACATCACTGCGGTGACTATATACCGAAGCTTCGATAGCAACGATCTTAAACTCATGCTTGTCGGGACGCATGCCATCGAAGAAATCGCTCTCCGTCCAATACAAGCTCACGCCACCGTCGTTCAAAGTAGCCACCTCGATGGAGGCCTCGCAGTTGAGGACCTCTTGGGTGCCATCCTCATAGTGGGCTGTGTATTGATAATAATACGTCAACGGCACTTGTGACCATGCATTGCCAACCTTCATGTAAACAAGCACGGCGCCATGGTTGTACACATTACCGTTGATGGCCGGAAAGTCGATGGTCACCATCCATTGGCAGTTGTTGACCCACTGCCAGTCATCAGAATGAACAACCACAGTTGAAGAAACAACATTGGCGTTGCCATCGCGACCGCGGCAAGAAGCCATTGACAGGACCGCCAAAATCGTCATGCAGATAATACTTAACTTTTTCATTTTGATAGATTTTTTAATATTAAACTAATTTGATTGTCTTCTTTCAAGACTGCAAACATACAAAAATCTTGCCGAATTTTTCCATACCGGAAAAACAATCTCAAAAAAACGTAATTTTGCAGCATGAAAAACAAGAACTACATAGTTCACCTTGCAGGCGTTATCGCCATGGTTTTCTGGGGCATGTCGTTTGTTTGGTCGACACAAGTCTACCAAAACCTCAACCCAACGGCAACCATTTTTATGCGCCTTGTGGTGGCTACGATTTTTTTCACCGCAATACTATATACATTCCGGCTGAACGAAAAAGTCAAGAAAGAGCATCTAGGCCTTTTCGCCTTGGCGGCCATGTTTGAGCCCTTCCTTTATTTCATTTTCGAGGGCTACGGATTGAAAAACACCTCTCCAGTCATCGGTTCAGGTATTATCGCCATGATCCCTTTGGTGACCCCTGTAGCAGCCCGCATCTTCTTGAAAGAAAGGCTTACGCCCATGAACATCGTAGGCTTCATCGTCTCTTTCGTCGGCGTCATCATCATGCTGCTCAACAAAAACCTTGAATTCATTGCTTCAACTAAAGGCATCCTATTCCTATTCGGAGCCGTGTTGGTAGCCGTGGGCTATTCTATTGCGCTCATCAAGTTAACAAAGCTTTACAAACCCCTGACCATCACCTGGGTGCAAAACATCATCGGCATGTTGTATTTCGCCCCTATGGTCCTCATCATGGAGCGTTTTGAGCCGTCCAACTTCGCCAACGTGGGTGGGTACATAGTTCCTCTGGTCTGCTTGGGCGTGTTTTGCAGCGCCTTTGCCTATGCCTTATGGGCGTTTGCTTTCAGTAAACTTGGTGCCTCACGTGCCAATGTATATTCCAACTTGATTCCTGTTTTCACGGCCATCTTCAGTTACTTCATCATCCATGAAGCCCTGACGACAAATAAAATCATCGGCATTCTGCTGGTGGTGTTCGGATTGGTCTTATCACAATTGAAAGGAAAAAGCCATGATTACCAGCAAGACAAACCCTAAAATCAAGAATCTCGTCAAACTGCAGAAGGCTTCTGAGCGTCGTGAGCAGAACCGCATTCTTATCGAAGGAGAGCGCGAGATTGAGCGTGCACAAAAGTGCGGCTTCGTGATTGAGCAGTTGTATGTCTGCGAGTCGTTGCTGCACGGGCCGCTTGCCATCAAAGCCGAGTTCATCGAGACCGTCACGGAAGAGGTGTTCGACAAGATTGCCTACCGCGAAGGCAGCGATGGCCTTCTGGCTGTAGCCATACCCAAATACAAGAGCCTCGACGAGTTCAAACCGAGAAAAGACGCCTTGATCATCGTGCTGGAGACAGTGGAAAAGCCAGGCAACCTTGGGGCCGTAATGCGCACGGCTGACGCCGCTGGTGTCGACGCCGTCATCGTGGCCGACCCCGCCACCGACCTCTTCAACCCCAACGCCATCCGCGCTAGCATCGGCTGCATCTTCAGCGTACCTGTCTATGCTTGCTCAACTGAAGAATGCATCAGCTGGCTGAAAAAGAACGGCATAACCATCTACTGCACCTACCTCAAGGCTTCCATCGACTATCTTGACGCCGACTTCCGTAAGGCTTCCGCCCTCGTGATGGGCACTGAGGCTACGGGCATCTCCGATGCTTGGGTCGAGGCCGCTGACCAGAACATCATCATCCCCATGAACGGTATCGCCGACTCGCTCAACGTTTCGGTGACCACGGCCATCGTCACCTTCGAGGCTATTCGCCAAAGGAGAAAGCCATGAAAAAAGACTACTTCCTGCTGCATCTCTCCGTTTTCATCGCCGGATTCACCGGTGTTTTGGGGCGACTCATCACCTTGGATTCCGCCATCCTAGTATGGTGGCGCATGGCAGCAGCAGCATTGCTGATGTGGGCCTTTTTGGCCATTAGGAAAGATTTGAATCATTACGGATTCAGGGACATTCTGCAAATGGGTGGCGTAGGTATGTTATTGTGCTTGCATTGGGTGTTTTTCTATGCCTCTATCAAGGCTTCCAATGTCAGCATTGGTGTAGTATGTTTCTCCTTGGTTGGTTTCTTCACGGCCTTGTTTGAACCCATTATCAATAAGCACCGTTTCTCTGGGCGCGAGTTTTTCTTTAGCCTACTCACCATCCTAGGCATCTACCTTATCTTCCATTTTGATTCGCGTTATCGTTTGGGTATCATTCTAGGAGTAATCTCTTCGGCCTTGTACGCCTTGTTTGCCATTACCAACCAGCGTGTTGGCAAGCATTACGAGGCAAAAAACATGCTGCTTTGGGAAATGGTGGGCGGTCTCATTGGCCTGACCTGCCTAATACCTATATATAATTTGTTCATCCCTGTCGGAAGGCTCTATCCCGTTGGCATGGACTATCCTTATCTCGCTTTCATGGTCGTGGTGTGCACCATCGGCCTCTGCCTGCTGCAAATCATCGTGTTGCAGAAAATCCCTGCCTTTACAGTCAATTTGACTTACAACTTGGAGCCTGTGTATAGCATCATACTCTCCATGTTTATCTTCAGAGAGTACAAGGAATTGAATTTCTCGTTCTGCATCGGCATCGCACTGATCATCATTTCAGTAGTGCTACAGACTTGGAGCGAGATTAGGAGGCGAAAAATCAAAGCTTGATTTTCACAAACACCGGATAATGGTCCGAAGGATTGTGCCGGATGTAAGTATCAAATGAGATCTGCTGCGGCGCATCGGAGGACTTGATGGTGTCGTCGGGATCCTCATCAGGCGTCCAATAACTGTTAGTGAGAACGCCGTAGGCCTCTACGGTCGTGGTGGGCGATACAAAGACGTGGTCGATGCGGCTTGTGGTGAAATAATTGGTCTTGAAAGCGTTGAATGTGCCGTTTTCCGCAAAGCGGATGCGGGCAGCATCGAAGGAGTCTTTCAACAGGCCCGACTCGGTAAAAATGGTATAGATTTCATCGTTTTGGTCAACGTTGAAATCGCCCGTGAGAATGACGGGGTATCCATCCGCCATCTCGCAAATGCGCTGCACCACTAGTTTGGCCGCCTCGCGCCGTGCAATCACCCCAACATGGTCCATATGGAGGTTGAAAAAATAGAATTCCAAAGCCGGTTCAGACTTCTTTCGGTTGAACACCCCATTTCGTTGTTCTTTCTGCGTTTTGACGGCAAACTTACCCCAGGTGCAGATGCGAATACAAACCGCGTCCCAGCCCAAACCAGGCTTGTCGGGCGTCTCACTCAGCCAGAAATCGCCATGGTCAAGAAGGCGTAGCTTCCTTTTCTTATAAAAGATGGCTTCATGCTCGCCGCCTTGTTTTCCGTCATCGCGACCGACGCCGATATAGTCATAGCCATCAAGAGCCTGCTTCATGTCCTGCAATTGTGACCATAGCACTTCCTGCGTGCCAAAGACATCGGGCGCCATGAAGTTCACCTGGTCGCAGATGACCTGACAACGCTTGGCCCACACCTCGCCTTGGAGACTGTCGTTGGCGTTTTTGTATCGAATGTTGTAGGATCCGACAAGCATTTGCTGGGCGGAAAGCTGAAGTGAAGCCACAATAAGGGCGAAGAGAAGGAGTTTTTTCATCGAAACACAGTTTTAATTGGGACAAAAGTAGAAAAATTCCTTATTTCTCCCGATTTTTCTCCAACTTATTATACCAAGCCCCAAACACAAACATCTCTTCGCTGAAGACAAATCCCAAACTCTCATAATATCCCTGCAAACGCGGTTTATCCTTGTCGACAAGCAGAGTGACCTTTTGAAAACCATTTCCTGAAGCAAAATCCATGCGGTCACGTATCAGCATTTTGCCAATGCCGATGCCCCTGTAATCGGACAGAATCGCCATGCTGTCTAGATAGAACTCACCCGAACCGGTTTCCATCGCATTGCGGCTCAAATCCATGCCTGAAGTCTGTTGCACGAGGCCAAAGGTCTTGGCACGCAAAGCAGCGTAGCGAGCTCCGTCGTAAGCCACTAGGGCGCCTACCCTATATCCTTCAATCTCAGCGATGCGTGTGTTAAGGTAGCTGTATAAGGTGTCGCCCATAAGGCAAATATCAATCAAATGCTCATAGATGGCACGTTGCTCATCTGGAATGGCAGCATCAATGTCAAACATGTCGATGCCCGCCAACACCACACGTGCAACGAAAGGCGCGTCATCTGATGTGGCATCACGAAGCTGGACTATGGGAAGGACGGGCTGCATTAGCGAAGTTTATTTCTCTGATAATGAGGCGTAACGACGATGATAAAAAAGATGAGCGATACCAACACCGAGGCCGAAGCCACCAGATAGGCTGCCGAGAACGAGAAATGCTCGGCAAGCATGCCGCCCGAGAAGATGCCGATGCCAAGACCTAGATCCCAAGTGGTGAGATAGGTGGATGTGGCGGTGCCTCGTTGCGCATTGGTGCCCAGGTTGATGAACAAGGCATTAAACGACGGGAAAGCTGCGCCAAATCCCAAGCCACAGCACAAGGCGATCAAAAGGAAAGCCGCGGCCGTGTAGTCTGTACCCAAAGCATTACAATGATGGCACATACCTAGTCCGAACATGGCGAACACGACGATACCCAAACCTAAGGCAATGGTCTGCGTCACCTTGCCCTTATCAACCATCTTGCCAGCAAACAATCGCGAGGCAATTAGGCCGACGGCGTACACCGTGAAGAACAAGCCGCTACTGATGGTCAAGCCCATCTCCTTGGCATAAAGGGCGATGTAATTGGAGATCTGTCCATAGGCGAAAGCCAACAAGGTAAACGATATGCCCGCCAACAAACCTTTCAACAAGATGAAACGGTCCAAGGAAATCGGAGGGCGCTTGACGGGCGGCCTTACTTTGGTCTGTATCCTTGAGGCAAACAAAGCCGCCAATAGGCTGCAAGCCATGCAACCCATGAAGATGGCATTGAAACTGAAATGCTCGTAGACAAACAAGCCCGTCATCGGGCCGACCGCCATGGCGATGTTGTTAGCCACGCCATAATAGCCGATGCCTTCTCCCCTATGCTCCGACGGCACCACGTCGATGACCAAGGTGTTACCACCCACCGAAGTGAGGCCAAAAGCCAAGCCGTGAACAATACGGATTATTATTAAGATGGTAATGGTGGCAGCGAAGAGATAGCCGACAAACACAGCCGTGAAGATGGACAATGCCAAAAGATACAAAGGCTTGCGCTTGAAGGTATCCATCATGTAACCCGAGAAAGGCCGCACCACAAGTGTAGCTAACGTGTAACAAGAGATGACCGTGCCAATGATAGCATTGCCAGCTTGAAACTTCTCCATAATGAAGAAGGGCAACACTGGAAGCAACAGGTAGAACGAGAAGAAAAACAAGAAATTAGCCGCACAAAGACAGAGATAATTCTTATTGAACAGTTTTTCTTCCATGACTACAACTCGTTTAACTCGTTTGGATGTAAAGCATTTTGGCTTGCAAAAGTACGGAATAAAACGATAGATTTTTATCCTATTTTCGGAAATTTTGTCATGCGAAAACAACGAAAAACTATGTAAATCGGAAATTTTGTCATTAAAAACAAAGCTTTTGACCCGTTTTTGGCCTTGGCAAAGAATTTGACTAGATGGAGTCGTCCGAACGAAAGGAAAGGGACGAAGAAAAGAAAGATGGTTATTCTGGATTGCTTCGTTCCTCGCAATGACGCGAAGCGACAAACAATTAAACGATTAAACAATTAAACAATCAACAATAAAAAATAGGAGATTAAAACCATGTTAGTAACTAGAAGAAATCAAGACTTTATGCCTACACTGTTCAACGAACTGATGAACTGGAACGACACAACGTATTCAACGCCCCGCATGAACATCATGGAGACGAAAGACAACTACAAACTCGAACTCTGCATCCCTGGTCTTACCAAGGATGATGTGAAGCTGAGCATCGACCAAGAAGGCAACCTGGTCGTCGAGATGACCAAGGAAACCAAGCACGAAGAGAAGAACAACGATGTGCGCTACCTGCGCCACGAGTTCTCGGTCGAACACTTCCGCCAGACGGTGATGCTGCCCGAGGACATTCACAAGGAGCAGATCAGCGCCAAGGTCGAAAACGGCATCCTCGACATCGTCATCCCGAAGGTAACCGTCGAAGAGAAGAAGCAGGCCATGCAGACCATCGAAGTTTGCTAAGGTATTGCAAACCAACCCATCAAAACGGGACGGAGATCCGCCCCGTTTTTTTTATGCTCCACAAGCCTCTTCAACACCTTATAAAGACTTATTTCCCTTCATTTCTTTCGTTGGGAAACGAATTGATTGGAGCCATGAAAGCAATCCCATGCATCAGCAGAAATACATAAGCAGAAAGGATGAACCATACGCCACCCTCACCCATTCTCGAATCCTTAAAAGTAATATAGCAGATGACGGCAGCAAAAGCCCATCCGATTAAAGTTGTCACATTGCGTTTACGAGTGCTTTGCTCTTCGTCCTTTGTCAGTTGTTCTTTGCCTATTCTACGAATTAGCGCTATCGATAGCACCCCATAAACGACCAAAGGGATATACGTCCAATAACTCCCCAAACAGAGTATTGCCGACAAGCCTAACAGACCTATCACCAACTCAATAAAACCTTGCGTTTTTCTCATATCTTATCAAAGTTAAATGCCGCTTCTATAGACTTTACAAACCTCGCTCAAGAAGAAGCGTTTGTCTTGACAAGGTCGTTTTCTATTTCTTTTATCCTTTTGCGTAAATAACGCCTTTTCCGAATCAATGGTTTCGTGAAAACTGATAGTAAGACGATGGTAATCACGCCCATTACAGCAACCATCCATTTTCGCGTTTCCGCGTTCCCAACCATAAGCCAGCAATACGATGTCAAGGCCGGCAATAAAACCCAAATCCAAAGCATCCTCTCATACACAAAAAACAACTGATTATATAATCCAATACAGATATGCCGGTAAACCGACAATCCCAAATCGTTTTCCCTGAAATTCAGAACCATTGTAAACACTCCTCGTGTTAAAGCATATAAAGCGATGAGTATGGTTACGACCGAAACCGCATCGTTATTGGACCCCCCATGGCCTCCATAAACTATAATCCAAACAAACAAAGCTATCGCAACGACAATACAAATTGCCCCATTCAAGCTATTCCTGTTTTTTTTCAGCCACATTGTGTATGGATTATAAGTTTTCATAGCTCATCTTCTTTATTTTCGACTTTACTCGTTGCAACCTCGTACCAACATTGCTTACGGAAATGCCCAATATTTCAGAAATCTCTTTATAAGGTTTGTCATCAAGATAAAGAAAGACCAAGGTCTGTTCCTCAACATTTAGCCTCTTAATAACCGAATATAGTTCTTCGATTTTCTCTTTATCAATCTCATTATCAGTAATTTCGCTTTCGATTGGAATTTCATCAAGTGGCAAATATGCCATTTTGCCTTCCTTACGAATCAGCGAAATGGAAACGTTAATCGCAATCCTATATACCCAAGTTGATATTTTACAATCATACCGTTTTTCATATTTCTTGAAACTTTTCAATAAATTATACACAACTTCTTGAAAAACATCCTCTTGCAACAGAAACGGATTCATCGATGCATAGAAATGGCAAATGGACTTAATCCCATCCTTGTTCTCCTCAATAATATCCATAATGCCTTTCATATTGACGTCTTTTGCTTATTAATCGCCGCAATATCAAAAAAATCACAGTTTCGTGCAAATAATTTCTCTACATTTGGACTTATTCAAGTCCTAAACATGTCAAATTATTCCCTACTTTTGCCGCAAAATTCAAATCACATGAGAAAAGCGTTACTCCTCACCTTTTTATCCATCATCGCCTTTCTGCAGGCCTTTTCGCAAGACGGGAAGTCCTTTGTCACCTTGGACAACCTGCATCTGAACACCCGCGCCGACTTCACCCTCGACTACCATCCTGGGCATGATACGGTTGCTCCTAGCACCGACCATGGTTTTGCAGGAAAATATCTCGTTGTGGCATTGGATGGTACCATTGGCAGTAAGTTCAGTTACCACCTGCGTCAGCGTATCAACGCACCCAACATTGGCTTTGCCAACACCTTTTTCCAAGGCACCGACTGGGCTTACCTTAACTGGAACTTTACCGACAACCTCTTCCTATCGGCAGGTAAGCAAGTCGTGGCCATCGGCGGCTGGGAATACGATTCCAACCCCATTGATATTTATTATGGCACCGAGTTTTGGAACACCGTATGCTGCTACGAGGTGGGCGCTTCCTTAAATTACAAGGACAACTCGGGAAAGAACCATTTCCTTGTTCAGATGTGTAACTCGCCCTTCATCAACCAGGCCATGCAGAGCATCTACGCGTACAACCTGATGTGGTACGGCAACTACGGCATCTTCAAGACGGCCTATTCCGTCAACATGATTGAATACCAACCTGGCAAGTTCATCAACTACATTGCTTTGGGCAACAAACTGCAATTCAAAGGCGTGGAGATGTACCTCGACGTCATCAACCGTGCATCGTTTGAGCAAGAGAAGTTCTTTGGCCAAGACATCACCGCCATCTACGGCATCGGTGTCGACATCGGAAAGAAATGGATTGTCTTCGCTAAAGCCGGTTACGACTTCAACCAAGCCCAGTTGCCCAACACTGAAGCATACGACCAGTATGTTACCCCTGGTAAAAAGGTTGACTTCGAGAGCCTCGGCTTTGAATACTATCCCTTAGGCGACCGCAACATCCGTCTCCACCTCTGCGGCTCACATACCAGCGTGGACGGTGTCAGCAAGTTCCAAGCCAACCTTGGCCTCACTTGGAAAATCAACCTGCTCAACATGAAGAAAAACTAATCCGCTATGGCAAAAACAAAATACAACACCATCAAGCGTAACACCCTAAACTACCACGATAGGGTGGAGAAACTCTTCAAGAAAATTGAAGAGAAACTGAAAATGCCGTTGCGTTTCACTACCAAGCGTAGCTTTGAAGCCATTGTCTTCCTCATCATCTTCTTCGCCTTCTTTGGACTGTTGGCTTATAAGATGACCTTGCCCAAGATGCTGAACACCTTCATGCAAACGGCCTATCACCTGCTGTTGGAGACCGTGTTCTACATCATGGCCATCTGTGTGCTAATGGGCGCCATCAGCAAACTGCTCACCGAGTTCGGCGTGGTACGTCTGTTGGAGAACCTTTTGCGCCCATTGATGAAGCCACTTTACAACCTGCCTGGCGTAGCCGCTTTGGGTGCCATCATGACCTTCTTGAGCGACAACCCCGCCATCATCACCTTGGCACACGACAAGAACTTCAACCGTTACTTCAAGAAGTACCAACTCGTCTCGCTGACCAATTTTGGTACAGCCTTTGGCATGGGTCTTGTCGTCGTGGCTTTCATGACGGGTCTAGGCTTCGGCAAAGGCGCTTTGGTAGGCGTAGCTGGTGCCGTCATCGGCAGTATCGTCTCAACCCGTCTGATGCAACGCTCCACCCTGAAAGCCTATCCTGAGCTGGATACACCTGTCGACGAAGAGTTTGGCGGTGACGAGCAACAGATCTCCTTCAAGAGCGAAGGCGGCATTTTCATGCGTTTCCTCAACTCGTTGCTCGACGGCGGCAAGGATGGTGTGAGCATTGGCTTCGCCATTATCCCTGGTGTGCTCTGTATCTCCACCATCGTGATGATGCTTACCTTCGGCGCATCTGGCGAAAACGGTGAATATCTTGGTGTGGCCTACGAAGGCGTGCCCGTCATCAGTTGGGCGGCCAATAAGATCAACTTCATCTTCGATTGGCTCTTTGGTTTCAAGGACGGCGCTCTTATCTCCTTCCCCATGACCGCCCTTGGTGCTGTGGGCGCCGCCATCGGTCTGGTGCCGCGTTTCATCACCGAAGGCATCATCGACAACAACGCCATCGCCGTGTTCACCGCCATCGGCATGTGCTGGAGTGGCTTCCTCAGCACCCATGCTGCCATGCTCGACAGTCTCGGCTATCGCAAGCTCATCGGCAAGGCCATTGGAGCGCACACCATCGGCGGCCTTTGCGCCGGCATCGCAGCACACTGGCTGTATGTCTTACTGGCCTTGGTATTCTAACTAACAACAAAAAAAAGAGGCTCACCGAGCCTCTTTTTTTTGTTTCAGAACGAAGGATATCAACCTTTCTTTTTACCCATATTGTAGGTAAGGTTGAAACGCAGCGTGTTCTCCAAAGGGTTGGAACCAGCGACTGTGTTGACAGGAATCAGGTAGGAGACATCCAAACCGAACACATTATACTTCAAGGCTGCGCCAAGGGTTACATATTTACGGTTACCCTTCAAAGCGGTTTCATTGAAATAGCCGGCACGCACAGCAAACACATTGTTGTACCAGTACTCCACACCGACACCAATATTGATTTCGCAAAGCTCTTCATAGAATTTACCGTAGTTTTCCCACTCACCTGTATATTGATTGTAACCAATGCCAGGCGCATCATAGAACGACTGGATCATGCCCGACACGACCGACACGTTATTGTCCATACCGTAAAGAATCTGATAGCCTCCCGTTGCCGGATCAGGGATAGGTTGACCAGAGATGGAGTCTCTCTTAATGACTGGAGGTGTAGGAACCATAAGTTTGGAAAGATCCACATTAAATGCCAATGAATTATATTCGTCGAGGTCAAGCTTCAGGTTGGCACCAGCACGCAAAGTGGTGGGGATGAAATCTTTTCTTTCCGAAGAGCTGTTATAGCTGATCTTACTACCGATATTGGTGATTGCGGCACCCCAAGCAAAATCAGCATCCATA
This sequence comes from Candidatus Limimorpha sp., assembly GCA_045117495.1. Lineage (GTDB taxonomy): Bacteria > Bacteroidota > Bacteroidia > Bacteroidales > F082 > Limimorpha. Next base: position 32,543 of record JBGUNT010000004.1, read on the forward strand.
TCGCTAAACCATTCAACGGGACGTTTGTAGTAAACAGCCACGTCGGCGGCCACTGAAATACCCTTCTTGGCATAGTCCTGAACGCCTTGGTTCAAGTCGGAATAGATGAAACGACCGGAAACAGCACCTGCAAGATAATCGCCCAACATACGGGAATAGGTGGCGTCGATAGCCCATTCATTGGGGCTGTATGTACCTTGGTCCGTATTGTTACCGTCCCTGAAATTGATCTCACCACAGCTAAAATAACGCAACGTGGCACCGATGGCCGATCTGTCGTTGATACGCTTGCCGAAAGCCAAATAGGCAAGGTTCATGTCGTTTGTCAGATTCCTCAGCCAAGGGCTATAGCCAAGGCCGATGCTCATGTCTTCATTCAGGAAGGCATACTTCGCCGGATTATAATGCATCGAATACACATCGGGTTCGGAAGCCACACCGCAGTCGCCCATGGCACCACCTCGAGCATCCGGGGAGATGGAAACAAAAGGAACCGCTGTTGTGATAACGTTAGGTGAGACTTGATAATTTTGGCCCGTATAACCTTGACCAAAAGAATGTGCTGCCATAAAAACAAAGGCAGCCAGGAACATGTGCTTGATTTTCATTTTAAATTATAATTTAAATTGAAGAGATAACGATTATTCTGTTTGCTTATTGTACATCAACGAAAAAAAAGTTTTAACGGTATATCATCATTCTTTGGCTTACCGTTCTCGAATAGCCATCCTCGCCCGAAAGGGTTAGACGGTAAAGATAAAGCCCTGTTGGCAAGGCGCTCCCTCCTTGGTTGCATCCATCCCAACGGATAGGCTCAATTTGGCCATTGGTGCAACTCACCCGTTGTGAAAAAGCATCCACGAGCCTTCCCGTGATGTCATACACTTCCAGGTGAACATCAAAATTGCCATCCTCACCATAGTGTTTCAACGTTATATAAGTCGATTCATTAAAAGGATTGGGGAAATTGCGCACACCTGCCAAATAGATATCTTCCCCTACAACAAACCACAAGTTTGCGCTTGAGGAATTGTTCTGCATGTCCCAAGCCTTAAGTTCAAATTGGTAACTTCCAGGCTCAAGATCCTCCAAAGGAAACGCGATGCTTCCCCGTCTGAAATCGTCAATAACAGGTTTAAAATAGCTATTCAACACCACATTGGAACACGTCGGAGCATTGCTTCGCATAACTATATCGCGGCCCAAAGCATAATCGTAGTGGTAAATGCCTTGCGCGTCATACAAATCGGCGTACAAAACGCCATTACGTTCCACAACGTCGCCATTTTTAAACGAAGGATTGTTCCAATAAAAGTCAATTTTGGGCCCTTCATCATCGACAATAATGGAAGGATCCTGACCGCCCATGGTCAGATTGTCGAAGACACCCATGGCATCTTTCCCACGGATTGAGTCGAAAGCATAGAAGCTAAAACGAGGTGCGCCATATGAGACAGTAATGTCACTGGGCACTTGGAACGAAACTGAGAAACGGCCCGAATTCACACTGACATACCCCTGGAACAGCACGTCCTTGTGATGATAGCAGTTCACCACATTAACATTTCCTGAAGTGCTCTGATACTCCAACTTGATACGCGACTTTTGGTCATAGAGACGCACCCACAGTTCCCCATTAAAATCGGCATCGCACCGCCCGTCCGCCGTCCTGACCTCGCCCTCCATGTTCACCATACTCATCGCATGCAGAGTGACGTCCTCGTTTTGCAAATCCTTCCCATTGAGTCTCAAAGCCACGACTTCCTCTTCAGGGACAGCCAGACGCAACGCAGGATCGCCCAACAACAGGAAGGAAATATTCAAACATTCATTATTGGGATTGTTCCCGACAAAATTATCCGTATCCTGCTTGGCCAATCGGCAAATGTCGCCAAAACGCAAAGGTTTCCCGTCTTCGCGTTGGAACAGTTTTCTTGCAAGAGCCTTCCCCAACCTGACATTGTTATTGCCGACAGTAGGACGGCTCGACGTCAGTAGCGCTATGGCACCTCCTGAAGGCAGAAGAAACATCTGCTCACCAGCGGAATTCAATGTTGGGTCGTCATATTTGGCAAACTCACAGGTGGCCGTGAACACAAAGGGCATGCGGTCGTAGTTACTAAGCGAGGCAATGTCAGAATTGGTGAAAAGGCCGTCCTGGGTCAATCCTCTCACGCCACCGTGGCCTGTATACGTCATCACCAACGCTCCTTTTTCAAGGTCCCTCAACAATTCGTCGTGGGCTTCAGGAATCCTAACCCCTGCTGGCGTGTTTACATGCCCATAACCTTGCGCATAAATCTTTTTCGCAGTCATAGGATGGCACAACGTGTCCTCCATCCTGTAATACAATTCATTGTCGTTCACATATTGCGTCGACTCATCATCGGCCACGAAAAGATGTGCCGTCTTCCAGATACCTTGGTTCGCATTTATGTCGTTGTAATGCCTTATTTTCCGCATCACGGTTTCAGCTTCTTTCTCTGTGGAAGCAGGAATACGACCAATGCCTATATCGACAGTACCCATGCTGTTTTCTCCTTCATGCGGCTCCATCAGACCGAAATAATCATCGGTACAAAAACTCCTCACTACATTGTATGGCATGGATTGTGTCTCATAACAAGGAATGAAATCCGATAAATATCCGTTGAGGTTGCGAAAATCCATCGAGGCTTTCCCAAACAAGGTCACATATTTCAGCCCACCCGCACTGCGGTGATACACCATTCTGATGAAGTCGCGTAGCGCCGTGGGATCACAGATTCCTGCGGAGAACTCATTATAAATCTGGTGCACGTTGACCACTTGGCAATCCATACCATCCTCCATTGCATGGAAATCGGCCAAAGCCTGGGCTTGCCCCATGCAAATGTCAGTCGAAATAATCAGCATGTCGGCATAAGATATGGAATGCAGGTCTTGGTTATCGATACGAGTCCATGAATTCACCGAAGATGCCGCCGACACATCGAATAGAACATAACGTTTCTCCACGTGCTCATCGGTGGCAAAAACCAGATTGCCAGAAGTCAGACGGCCTTGCTGCCTCATAGGACAAAGTGGCGTAGTGACATCCCAAAGTTGTAATTCAGGACTAACATTTTGAATCCAAACGGCATTGCTCTCCTGCTCGAACTGGTCTGGAATAAGCCGGAATGGGAACACACCGCCCTCTCGTATCAATTGGCGCCATGCATACAACTCAATAAAATCAAGATACAAGCTTTGTCCGCTGGCAGTAGCGCGCAATTGAAGTTGAACATTAGCAGTATCACTTTCCAAGAAAAGCTGTTTCGATACACTCGATGGCAATCCGTAAGAATTGTTTCCGTAGGAACCAATAGCGACGTTATTGGCCAACAGGTCATTGTCAACTCTCAAGTTATAATACAAAGTGCTCTTATATGCCCTACCCAACAACTCAGCCTTCAAATAAGCGGCTTTTGACTTCACTAGATGAGGGAAGTCAAATGTCAATTCCAAAACAGAATCTGCCGAAGTCAACGACTCACCATACCAATTACGGCCCGAAACAAAAGGCGAGAAAAGCTCTTCCTCATGCCAACGGACATCCAAAAACTCAGTAATAACTGACGATGCCTCTTCAATGGGCAACGATGCCTTTTCTCCTATTCTCAATCCATTCACTCCACTGTCAACACATAGATAATAGTATGTAGTGTCAGAATAATAGTTACGTTGCCGCTCATACTTTTGTGTCAGGCTTGAGTTCAGTTTCCAACAAGTTGGTTCCTGACCATAAAACAACACGTAATCCTCGGCATCAAAACGCCCATCTTCAGCGCCTTCAACGAAAATCGCCAGCTCCTCCAAATCATCGGGACGAGGATCGCTGTTCTTTTCCGGTAAAATACCGGCTGGGACGCCAAAAACGCGGATCTGATCCGGGTTGACGCCTTCAGCGTCAATGCCCATTTCCACAAAAGATGTCCTGTCGATTTTATATACCCCCTCATGGGCCACAGCAAGACGGTACCATGAATGTTCGGCCAAAACAGAATGATAAGCATTGTTCTGCGCCTGAACCTGCACAACTAATGACAGCAACAATAGAACGAAAAACTTAATATAAAGGTTTCTTTTTTTCATGACAGATTGATTTTTACTGATTTAAAATCAATTTCGACACCACAGAAGTGGTTTCTCCCGAATCGTTGGTGCCGAGAATACGGTACACATAAACCCCATTACGAAGTCGTTCACCATGAGCACCGCGCCCATCCCAGCGAATAGGTGTCACACGGGTAGACGAACCTGTGACTATTTCGTTAATCCTAGTGACCCATCGACCCATAATGTCAAAGATGTCGATTTGCACCTTCAAGTTGTTGCCGATCTGGTTGTGGTCGAAAGTAAAATAGGTGATATCATTAACGGGGTTCGGATAATTGACTGGGTTCTCAAGACACATTCCCGTACTATTTACCACGGTAAAGTCGACAGATGCCGTATTGGAATTATTGAATATATCCCAAACCTTCAAGGTTAGTGTATAATCGCCATCAGCGAGTTTCTGCATCTTGAAAGCAATTTTGCCTTTGCCAGGATTGTTGATCTCCGACACAAAATAATCATTAAGCCGATAAGAAGTCTTGTAAGGACCCTCTAAAGTTGCCATGATATCATGTCCGATACCTGTACCCGTGGTGTTGATACCACTTTCGTCTTCTACAAAAGCCAACAAAGTGGGATTCTCGCTCGTGAGTCCGCCGCTTACAAACAAGGTGTCGTCAATAAACAGCCTGACTTCAGGTGGTTCGTTGTCGCTAATAGCATTATCGTAGAATCCACCAATGATGAATTCGTCGAACTTGCCCATGGCATCGGTAACATAATTGGTTGCATAGTAGCTGATCAGGCCACTGCCATACCGATAGGAAATATCACGGGGTACGATGAAGTTGATCTTGAACTCACCGTTCACCACCTCCGCCTTACCATTGAAAACAACGCTGTTTCGCAACTTGAAAGTGAATGGACTGGCCTCATCACCATAAGTCGTCACATCCGTCTCCTTGTCATACACGGTCACATAAACAATGCCATTGAAACCAGAGGCCACTTCGCCATCCAAATCCTTAACGGCACCTTCTATCTCAACAGGCTGCAACGCTCTGATGGTATCATTGATTGGGATGGAGTCATGTTGTATATCAATGCCATTGATACGCTTTGTCTCCACTTTCCATTTTGGATAGACCAAACGCAAAGCAGGGTCGCCAAAAAACACATAGCGTTTTTCATCGATGTCTCCTTGGGTTTTGCCCATGCGGTACACATCACCCAAACGATAAACATCGCCTCCATTGATACGGAACAGGTTGTTGTAAATCCCCTTCATAAACCGCAGGTTATGATCACCATAGGTAATCCTTGCCGTGGTAAACATGGCGATCATGCCACCATATTGATTTAAAAAAGCGTATTCACCAAGGGAAGTACGGTTGTGGTCATCATAACGGCTAAACTCACAAGTACCCGTAATCATCAACGGAAACATGGGGGCATTACGCCATGAGTCAACATCTTTTCTTTGGAGTATCTTTTCGGTGGCCAGTTGGACTTCACCACCGTGGCCTATATAATTCATCACCAGAGTTCCCTTTTCCATTCTACTGTTGATAGCGGCATTCATGTCGGGAGCAATCTGTCCGCCCGGTGCATTGACTTGAGGATAAGCGTCCAAATAAATCTTATCAACCAACATATCCCCTCCACCAACGCTCTTCATAAGGTTCACCAACGTCTCAGCATTTCCAGGGAAACCTCCATTCAATCCGCTGTCATCGTCAGCACAGAAAGTGACCATGTTACGCCATGGTTGCATTGAAGCCTCATCTTTTGCAATGTATCTTTCAATCTTATCGACCATGTTAGTCGCCTGTTCCAAAGTGGCGACAGGGAAGCGGCCTATGCCTATATCCGCTAACGAGGAGCCAAGAGCACCTTCTCCCTCGTCCATAAAACCGTAATAGTCGTCGGTCACTAGCGTGCTTCTTTGGTCCAGCGAACTAAGCGACTCAAAAGCAGGAATAAGATCCACCAAACCATCCCGGTTCTTATGGTCGTAGGAGGCATCACCCATCAATAGCAAATACTTGATCTTGCGACCAGAATTGCTGTCGAGATAAAGCATACGACAGAAGTCGCGGATGGCTGAAACGTCCTTGGCACCGCACGAAAATTCATTATATACCAATTCAGGTGTGGTAATATACACATTCAAGTCGGGATCCAAACGATTGTGAATGGCTTTTATCCTTTCAGCCTGACTCATAAAATCGGAATGAGTAAGTATCAGATAATCCACGTCGCGGACGCCATGAAGGTTTTGGTTGCCGACCCTCCCCATGGCGGTTGCCGTACAATAGGAATTGCCATTGAATGCTACAAAGGCATTGTCCTGATTGCCTAACACCTTAAATGAATAGACGGAATTGCTCAACGTGCCAGACACAATGGAAGGAGCTACAGGGTCGCTGACATTCCAAACACGAATCTGTTGAGAAGCGCCAGAAATACGGTATTCATAAACTTGATTGGAAAGTGAAGCCTCCGGGTTGCGAAATGCCATCTGACTTCCAACCATTTTCAAGCTACGCCACGCGTTTAATGCCAAGTAATCGACAAATCCATCGGAAGTGGAGGTACCCGTCGACACATGTCTTAACCTAACACTTACCGCAGACCCTTGCGGCACAAATGAAACCCATCCTCCAACCACATGGGCATAAACTGACCCTGATGGCGACGTGGACGAGAGAGAATATGTCGCTTTCTTCTCCTCG
>JBGUNT010000005.1:0-13581 GCA_045117495.1 Candidatus Limimorpha sp.
ATGAGAGATGGTTAGGACACCAACAAAATCAGTATGTTTGCGTTCCAAGATCTCGACAATCTCACCTTCGGGCTTTGAGTTATTACGCTTGGGAAACATGGCCACGCGCACCCGGTCGCCATGCAGCGCTTTGTAGGTGTTGTTGGCGGCAATGAAAACATCTTCGCCTTCTCCATCGTCACGCACAACATAAGCCTTCCCTGTCGACTTCATTTCAACTGTACCATCCACATATTGGTTCTTGTGCCCGTATTGCAACAGCCCAGCCTTGCTCATCACATAACGGAATGGACGTTCTTCGATAAGCAAACCGTCTTTTTCCAACTGTATCAACAGATTATACACCACGTCTTTTCCAGCTTGGTCCCTGATTCCCATAGCTTTACAAATCTGTTTATAGTTTTTGGGTCTAAACGGTTCGTCGGCAAAAATGCCGAGTATCACTTCTGTAAACACACTCAGTTTGTTCTCTATTTTTTTCTTTTTTGCCATATGAATTGTGTCTTTTTTGTCCGTTTTTTCAAATTTCAACTGCAAAAATAAATAAATCATACAATTAGCGTGTTGATAATTTTGTTGATAAAAAAAACGGCAAATTAATTTGAGAACGACACCATTTTTATCATACCTTTGCAAAGTAAGGTTCTTCAAAGAAGATTATTACGGAACCCTGTGAAAATCAGGGATTATGTCCGTAATCGTGAGCTCTGAAACACGCTGAATATCCTCTTCTTCGATTCCGGATGCGGGCGAGAAGACTATTTGGTTGGGAGTAAGTCAGGAGACCTACCTTGAAAACACGAGTACGTCGTCTCTCGGGAACAGCGAAAAGTGTGTAAAGAAAAGGAGCAAAGAAACAACTGTATTTATTTTTATGAAACCAGAGATGGTTTGTGGTTTATTGTAACTAATTGAAAACAAGCGACATATGAGCAACGGAGGTTTATACATTACCAAAAGAGACGGCAAGCTGGAAGCCTTCTCTCTTGACAAAATCAAGATCGCCATCAGCAAGGCTTTTTTGGCTTCAGGCTTTTATGCCACCGATGAAGACCTTAACGGCATTTTGAGCCGTGTACGTGTGACTAATGGCATCACGGTAGAAGAAATCCAAAACCAAGTGGAGACTGCCCTGATGGCCGAACAGTACTATACGGTAGCCAAAAACTATATTTTATACCGTCAAAAACACACCGAAGACCGTGAGATTCGAGAGAAAATCGATTTCTTGAGCAATTACGTCAACGCTTCGAACCCAGCCACGGGCTCGAAATACGATGCCAATGCCAATGTGGAAAAGAAAAACATCGCCACATTAATCGGTGAATTGCCCAAGTCGAGTTTCATCCGCATCAACCGCCGCTTGCTGACCGACCGTATCAAGTCGGTGTTTGGCAAGGAACTTGCCGATCGTTACCTCTATTTGCTCAACAACCATTTCATTTACAAGAATGACGAGACCTCGTTAGCCAACTACTGCGCTTCCATCACCATGTATCCTTGGCTGAACGAGGGCACCAGCTCCATTGGAGGCAATTCCACCGCTCCCACCAAGCTTCGTTCCTTCTGCGGAGGTTTTATTAATATGGTGTTCATGGTCTCGTCGCAATTGTCAGGTGCCTGCGCCACGCCGGAGTTCTTAATGTATATGAACTATTTCATCGCCAAGGACTACGGACAAGACTATTACAAACGTGCCGATGAAATTGTCGACCATTCGCTCAAACCGCGCACCATCGACAAGGTCATCACCGACTGCTTCCAGCAGATCGTATATTCGCTCAACCAACCTGCCGGTGCCCGCAACTACCAATCCGTGTTCTGGAACATCGCCTACTACGACCGCTACTATTTTGAGTCGTTGTTTGGAAACTTCTACTTCCCCGATGGCTCTAAGCCCGATTGGGAATCGTTGAGTTGGCTGCAAAAACGATTCATGAAATGGTTCAACGCCGAACGTCTGAAGAGCGTACTTACCTTCCCTGTTGAGACGATGGCATTGCTCTCGAAAGATGGTGACGTGATCGACAAGGAATGGGGCGATTTCACTGCTGAGATGTATGCTGAAGGCCATTCGTTCTTCACCTACCTCAGCGACAACGCCGACTCTCTCTCATCATGCTGCCGTCTGCGTAACGAAATCCAAGACAATGGCTTCAGCTACACCCTTGGCGCCGGTGGCGTCTCCACGGGTTCGAAGAGCGTGCTCACCATCAACCTGAACCGCTGCATCCAGTATGCCACCCGCAACAACATGCACTACCTCACCTTCCTCGAGGAAATCGTCGACCTCTGCCACAAAGTGCAGATTTGCTACAACGAAAACCTGAAGGAACTGCAAAGCAAAGGCATGTTGCCCCTCTTTGATGCCGGTTATATCAACCTGAGCCGCCAATATCTTACCATCGGCGTAAATGGTCTCGTGGAAGCTGCCGAGTTCTTGAAAATCAAGATTTCGGACAACCCGGACTATGAAAAGTTCGTGCAAGATGTTCTTGGCCTCATTGAGCGTTACAACAAGAAGTACTACTCGAAGAAAGACGGCCTGATGTTCAACTGCGAAATGATTCCTGCCGAGAACGTCGGTGTGAAGCATGCCAAGTGGGACAAGGAAGACGGCTATGAAGTGCACCGCGACTGCTACAACAGCTATTTCTACATCGTTGAAGATCCTAACACCAATGTTCTTGATAAGTTCCGTCTTCACGGTGAGAAATACATCAAGCACCTTACTGGCGGTTCGGCACTTCACTGCAACCTTGAAGAACACCTTACCAAGGACCAGTACCGTCAGCTGCTTCGAGTGGCTGCCCGCGAAGGCTGCAACTATTTCACTTTCAACATTCCGAACACCATTTGCAACGACTGCGGTCATATCGACAAGCGTTACCTGAAAGAATGCCCCGAATGCCACAGCCACAACATAGACTATCTGACCCGTATCATTGGTTACTTGAAACGTGTCAGTAATTTCAGCGAGCCACGACAAGAGGAAGCTGCTCGCCGTCATTATGGAAAAATGGAGATTGACAGATGCTAAAATACGCCAATTTTGATATCGTATTCCAGGAAGTCCCTGATGAAGTGACCCTGGCCATTAATATTTCCAACTGTCCCAACCAATGTCCTGGCTGTCACAGTAAGTATTTATGGGAAAACATAGGAAAAGCTTTAGATTTTGAAGAGTTGGACCGCCTTGTAGCACAATACAAGTCAGGTATCACCTGCGTGTGCTTCATGGGCGGCGACAACGAACCTGACAAAGTTGCCGAACTGGCCCGTAAGGTGAAAAACGACCACCAAGGCCTTAAGGCTGCCTGGTATTCTGGCAAGAACGAACTGCCCGAAAACGTGAAGACCGACCATTTCGACTACATCAAACTCGGTAGTTATGTAGCTGAGTTAGGCGCACTCGACAGTGTCACCACCAACCAACGTATGATGAAACGCCTGTCGGACGGCCGTGTGAAAGACATCACGGAATGGTTCCGCAAAAACAAGTCGGTAAACCAACAGCAGAAGGAAACTTCAGAAGTTGCATCAAAGTGATAAAGTTATTGCATGATTTTCCCCAACAAAAAAAGGAACCTCGAATGAGGTTCCTTTTTTGTTACATCACAAGCATGAGGCTCAGTGGGTCACAACCAGACGTTGGTTGCTGACACTGCCGTCGCTTTGGCGGATGTTGAAGAAATACACGCCATTGCTATAGTTGTCCAAGTTCACATTGACGGTCTTGCTGTTGGCAGGGATGGTCTCCACCAACACGCCCATCATATTGTAAACCATCACGCTCTCGATGCCTTTGGCCGACTCGATGCGCACTTGGCTATTGGCAGGGTTAGGATAGATCTTGGCCGTCGATGAAATCTCGGTGACACTCAGCAATTCGCCGTCAACGGTAACATTGAACACGACTTCTCCACCATCGGATTCTACCTTAACGGTAGTTTCCGCAACGCTTCTGGTGACAGGCAGGTTGGGAATAATGCTGAAATGGAATTCTTCTGCTTCATTTATCGTATAAGGCAGCGTGTTTGCAAGTTGAATAAGCAAATACTCCGCGCCCTCGGGATTGGTTTCTGTAATAGTATTAATTTCGATAGGCGCATGTGAAGCGAAATTACCATTGGTCACATAGACCTCCGCTTCGGGTTCAGCAACCGTCAATTCAACGTATGGTGAGCCAGGAATATACAAACCCAGGTCTTGCAGGTTTTCCGCTGCTGTGGCCACGACTTTGACAGAAGATTTTTCTTCGGGATACAAAGCAACCACGCCGACTACGTTGAACACTTCGGGATCGCCTTCAAACGAATACTCAGTGTCAGTGATGTTTTCAGCCACCAGTTCGTTGTTCACATAAACATTGTATCCTGTAGGATTGCCGTTGGCAGGAGCATCCCAAGAAGCCTCAAACAAACCTCTTGGACCAGCAACTTCAGTCAAAGTCAGATTCTCTACAGGATAAGGATGCACTTCGGTGTATTCGTAAGCGAAGTGGCTGTTGTACACATATTTTGAGCTGTAGTTCTGTACCCAGATGGACACTTCGAGGTCGCTCATTTCCTCCACGTGGGTCGACGACATATCTTGGGTGAACTCCAAACGTTGCATTTCGCCAGTTGTGAAAGCGATGGTTGAGCCTTCGCCATTGGGCATCATTTTCATGAAGACATGATGGAACGAAGTCTCACCGTTGCCACCTACGTTATTATGCGTCACTTTTTCGTTGACCGAAACATACACGCGGGCCTCAACATCAACATACGGCATGACATCAGCAATGATATGGATGTTGTTGCCATCCACGGTGAATGAACCTCTGACATCGAAGTAGCCAGGCTCTTCAGCGTGTTGGTTGAAGGTGTTTTGGTTGACAGCTGCGTTGTTGGTTCCCACGCCGTCAAGATAAATGTCCGGAACACCGCTCACGCCGTAATAAGTGCGGCGAACGCCACCTTCGGCAGTATAATAGGGATCGCCATTACCAGGCCAGTTCATCTGGTACTTGGTGTAGGTATAGCGACCAGGATTATTGTTGCAGAACGTGTTCATTTGGTTGTTCACGCTCACGCAAGGACCGCAGGTGGACGAGGAGAAATGTTCAATCATAGGAATTCTTTGGGTGAAACTAACGGGAACAGAGAAATGCTTTTCCCAAACATTGTTATCAGCCAAATCGTCATCCACACCATTCACCTTGTTGATGGTCAGCACGATGTCATAGCTGCCGGGAGTGTTTATGGGTGCGGGCACGTCGAAAGTCAAAGTGGCCGAAGCCAAAGGAGCGAGGTTGACATCAAAGGTTTGTTCAACAGGTTCCATACCCGACACCTCGTAGGTGGCTTGAATGGAAGTGACAGGGGTAGAGCCATAGCTCATCACTCCCATGTTGATCGTAAGGTCGCCAACTTGCACTAGTTCGGGAACGGAGGTACCCGTGACAGCCACATCGAGGTTTTCGAGCGTAAAGATCTTGACATCATCGAAGAACCAGTCGTTGATGTTGTAGCTGCTACCATTGAAGAAGATGCAGAACTGGACATTGGGTTGGCCCATGTCAGGAGTATTGACGGATACGTTCACGGTCCAGGATGAGCTGGTGTTGTAGCCTTGGCTCCAGGCTTGGTTCCAAGTGGAACCACCATCAGATGACGTAGCCACGCCGATAGTATTACTGCCTTGATAGTTGTCAAGTGCATGCTTGAAAGAGAACACCACCTCGCTGTAGCCTGTCATATCAATGGCGGGAGACACAAGGCGAGTCATGCCATTGAATTGGGGGCTCCAAGTGAGGTGCATTTCATTGGGTGTGCCGCCAGCATTGGCAGTAGCCGACACCGACCAGTTATTGGGTTGGCCTGCAATGCTCCAGCCTGCAGGCATGGAGTTACCATTGAAGGACTCTTGTAGCAAAACCGTACGGTTTTGAGCCATCATTGCTGTTGCAAACAGCAAAGCGAATACAAATAGTAAGCTTTTTCTCATAGTAATTAAGTATTTGGATTAAATGATTTGATTGTGCTTTTCGTTGCAAAAATAAGAACAATTTTGAATTATGACTATTAATTAGGTGAAAAACGACTAATCAAAATAACAACAGGATTCCATATACCACCACGAGCAAGAAGTTATGCTTCACTTGCCTGCCCAAAAACGGGTCAAGCAACTCAGGCTTTGTCTTTTTGATGGCAATCAAGTCTTTGATGAATAGGATGGAAAGCAATAAGAACAGATAGGAATACCACGTGGCCTGGTGCAAAACGAGATAAACAGCGAGGCAGACGAAAGCGCCACCGATGAGCAGGCAATGGTAAACAAAGGCTTTTTTCAAGCCTAATTTCACCACGAGACTGTTTTTGCCTGAGGCTTTATCATTCTCATAGTCGCGCATATTGTTAATGTTGAGCACGGCATTGGAAAGGAAACCCATGGCAGAAGCGGGTAGCAAAACGCTGATATCAAGCGATTTGGTAGCAAGATAGAACGTACCTACCACGGCTACCCAACCAAAAAAGAGAAAGCAGTACAAATCGCCCAAGCCACGATAACCGTAAGGCCGTTTGCCCAAGGTATAAAGCAAGGCCGCCAACACCGCACCAATGCCCAAAGCCGCAAAAACAGCCAGCTCTTGCCAAGTCAAGCCTGAAAAGACGAAGATTAACAAAGCACCAGAAATCAGGCATAATCCTGCTGTGAAGGCCAAGCCGCGTTTCATTTCCTGTTCGGTGATGGCACCACTCTGCATCTCGCGTTGTGGTCCTACTCGCTTCGCACCGTCGGTGCCTTTCTTGAAGTCGCCATAGTCGTTGGCTAAGTTGGATAGGACTTGGAGCAACACGGCGGTGAGGGCACAAAACAACAGGCAAAGCCAGGGCCCTGAGCCTGTCGAAGGGCCGGTTTTATAAGCCAGAAATCCGCCCAACAACACCCCTGAAAAAGAGAGCAGCACCGTCCTCGGACGGGCTGCTTTTATCCAAGTCTTAAACTGTGCCATAGTTGTTTATTTCACAAAACCTACAAAACTCACAAAACCTTCTTTTGTTAAACACGGAAAGTCGCCAACCGGCTCCTTTCCTACGCATCCTTCGGATGCACTTTGAACTTTAACTGTATTTTCTGATGGGGAAGCCATCGGAGCCATATACTTCATTGCTTTCTGAATCAAAAAAATAACGTTCGATTTCGGCAAACCTTGGGTAGAAGTTCACCAAAATACCCACAGAAGCTTTCATTAGTCTCATATAGTTGAACAATTGAGCTTTATGTTCATTGCTTAAACTCTCAACAGACTTCAATTCAACAATGATATCATCATTTACCAAGAAATCCAACCGATATGTAGATTCCATTTCTTTGCCATGATATAAAGGATGGAATGTCAATTCCCTTTTGAAAGGAATACTTCTCTCCGTCAGTTCCAATTGAAGACCTTCTTGATAGACTTTTTCATTCAACCCCGGCCCTAATTCCTTATGGACTTCATGAATCGCCCCTATCGTATCATAAGCATAAGCTTTTAATGCCTCAATGTCTATCATACCGTTTGCGTTTTAATGCCCGACTTTAGTCGGGGTGGCAACGGCAAGCGGTTGCGAGCCGTTGCTAGTTCCCACGACTATTGTTTTGATGGTTTTGTCGGTTTTGTGACAAAGAAAGTTATCTCCGGCGGCCTCCACCACGACGACGTGGTGAATAGAAATCATTGTCATCATATCGACTGGCTCCACGGCGACCACGGTTCGATTCCCTTGAGGAAGAGCCACTACGCGAGGAGCTGCTTCTAGGACTGCCACTTCTTGAACTGGAACTTCTCGAAGTACTGCTGCTCTTCTTGGCACCAAAGCCACGTTCAGCGTTGCGTTGTTTGCGGCTTGGACGGTCGTCATCATCGATAAAGACGTCAATGTCGTCCATGTGTTCTTTCCAATCGGGATCGAGCCATTCACGACCATCGCGTGAGCGCTCCGACTTGTAGTAGGTCCTATCGTCATCGAAGTCCTTCTTTTTCTTCTTCGACTTCTTCTCGAAGAAGTCATCATCATGACGATTGCGTTTCTCGCGGAACTCGTCACGGTCGCGGCGTTCCTTACGTTCTTTCTTCTCGCCGAAGTCTTTCTTCTCACTGCTCTTCTTACGTTCAGGTTGTTCCTTGGCCACTTCAACTACAATGCCACGAGGGTTGTTATGCGGATCGGCAAAGCAATCAAGAATCATGGGAACGAAGCTTTCGTCAACATCCACATAGGAATAGTCGCCATAAAGGTCTATGCGGCCTATCGGAATATTCTTGGAATGTGTGACATCATTGATCTTACCGATAATCTTCTGAGGAAGGATATGATCATTCTTGCCCATGCCGAAGTAGAGGCGTTTCATGGTTTCGTCACGATGTTCGCGCTCTTTTTTGAGTTCCTTACGGTCTTTTTTCTCGTCTTTTTCGTCGACGTTAAGGTCGATGGCATCCTTGTAATAATCCAAGAAACGGTTGAAGTTGAGCGCCACCATACGGGTGATGAGTTCCTCGCGGCTCATCCACTCCAGTTTGCGGAAAACAACAGGCAAGTAGTCGTCGATTTCTTCGCGATTAATGTCGACATGCTCGATACGGTCGATATGGTTGAAGAGTTGTTTCTCACAAACTTCCTTACCGGTAGGAATCATACCTTTCTCGAAAGGACGACCTACAATTTTTTCTATCCTCTTGATCTTGCTCTTCTCGCGCAAGTTGATGAGGCTGAGGCAGAGACCACGCTTATCGGCGCGACCCGTACGGCCGCTACGGTGCACGTAGGTCTCGATGTCGTCAGGAAGGTTATAGTTGATGATATGCGTCAGCTCCTTCACGTCGATGCCACGAGCAGCCACGTCGGTGGCCACCAGCAATTGCAGGCTGCGCTTGCGGAAATGGTCCATTACATTGTCGCGCATGCCCTGTGAAAGGTCGCCGTGCAAAGCGGCAGCGTTGTAGCCGTCTTGGATAAGGTTGTCGGCAATCTCCTGGGTTTCCAGCTTGGTGCGGCAGAAGATGATGCCATAGATGGCAGGCGTGTAGTCGATGATACGCTTCAGCACAGAATAGCGGTCCTTAGCAGCCATCATGTAGTAGATGTGGTCGACATTGGCAGTGCCGCTATTGCGTTCACCCACGGCCACCTTAACCGGATCGGTCATGTACTTGTTAAGGATAGCTTCCACCTCTTTCGGCATGGTGGCCGAAAAGAGCATGGTGTGGCGTCCTTCCTTGGGCATGTATTCGAGGATGTCGTCGACTTCCTCTTGGAAGCCCATGTTCAGCATCTCGTCGGCCTCGTCGAGGATCATCGTCTTCACATTGCTGAAGTCGACGCGGTTGCGGCGGATCATATCGCGCAGACGTCCTGGCGTGGCCACGATAATCTGCGGTTTCTTGGCTAAGTCTTTAAATTGGAGTTCGATGCTGGCGCCGCCATAGACGGGCACAATCAGGATTTCTGGAATGTAACGTGCATAATTGCGCAAGTCACGGGTAATCTGCATGCAGAGCTCACGCGTCGGACAAAGGATCAATGCCTGAACGCAACGTTGCGTCTCATCGATTTTGTTCAACAGCGGCAAGCCAAAGGCAGCCGTCTTGCCCGTTCCCGTCTGTGCAAGGCCCACAAAGTCAACATCTCTCTCCAATAACACAGGAATTGCTTTTTCCTGGATTGGCATAGGATTCTCAAACCCCATCTCCTTAATAGCCTTCACCAGAGCGGGATTCAATCCAAAATCAGTAAATTGTGACATGAAAAATAAATGTATGGTTGTAATTGAGGCTGCAAAAGTAGTAATAATTAGTCAATTAAGAAGCATTTGTTCCCATTTTGACAAAAAAACAACTGCTTCAAAGTAGATTTTGCGTATTTTTGTACTCATAAAATATGACACGCCGTACTTTTTCCATATGTGTTCTTATTCTGGTATTTGTGTTGCCTTTTTCTTGTGCAAGAAAGCGACATTCACAATCTGACACGATTATAAATACCGATAGTGTATTCTATAATCTAAACCAAGAACTCGTGGCAAAACGAGCAAAGTCTGCCGACCGTGTTTTTACCAACTTGTATCGTTCCGGTTTAAATGGCGTGGTGCTTTATGCTGAGCAGGGACAAGTTGTGTATGAAAAAGCCTTTGGATGGCGCGATCTCAACAAAAGACAGAAGGATTCACTACGCATCGATGACGCCTTCCAACTTTCCTCCGACTCCAAAATGTTTACGGCCGAGGCTATTATGCTACTCAACGCTAAAGGCAAACTCCATTATGACGATGACGTCAAAAAGTACATTCCCGAACTGCCTTATGAGGGCATCACTATTAGAATGTTGCTCAACCACCGTTCGGGGCTGCCTCGCTATGATGCCATGGCCGATGCTTTTTGGCCCGATCGCAAGAAGCCTTTTTCGAACGAAGCCATGATTCGAATGCTGGCCAACACGAAGCCCGAACCCTATGGCGCACCAGGAGCCGGTTATTTTTATAACAATATCAATTATGCTTTGTTGGCCTCTGTAGTCGAACGAGCCAGTGGTGAACATTTCGAGGATTTCATGCGGAAGCATGTCTTTGAACCCTGCGGCATGGAGCATTCTTATATCTATTCAATGCGCAACGATGATGAAGTGTCGTTGTATATGCCTGTCGAAGTGCATGGACATGATTTGTACCGTAGCGGCCCCGTGAAAGCGCAAAACGACTACTTAAATGGTGTGATGGGCGACAAAATCATGTTTTCCACGGTTGAAGATCTGTACAAGTTCAACCTAGCTTTGGATTCTGAGCTTCTTCTTCCTGACAGTTTGCAAGCTGAAGCTTTTATTCCTGGTTCTCCCGAGTGGAAATACGACGAAAACTACGGTTTTGGCTGGCGAATGAGCAAAGAACACCCTGGCATGTATTTCCATTATGGATGGTGGAAAGGCTATCGCAGCGTGGTCATCCGTGACGTGACGCACCGCCGTTTTTTGGCCATACTTACCAACACAACCTATCTTATACCCAGCGAAATCGTATGGGATTTCGTTCACGACACAAGCGTGATGCTGCCCGAGTCATGTCCGTGTACCAATTGATTACTTCACAAGAAGCTTGAAACCAACACCATGAATATTGGAAAGCTCAATATCGGGGTCTTCTTTCAAATATTTGCGTAATTTGGTGATGTAAACGTCCATTGAACGAGCGTTCAAATAAGTTTCTTCTCCCCAAATTGTTTGCAAAGCCTCAGAACGTTGTAGCGTTTTACCCAAGTTCTCACACAACAAAAGCAAAAGATCTGCTTCTTTGGATGTTAATTTGCGCATCTCCTTCCCTCGCACCAACAAATGACGAGGAGAATCAAAAACGAATGAGCCCAATTGATAGGAAGAAGGCATCGCCTTTGTATTGGAACAACGACGGTAAACGGCTTGTATGCGCATCACCAGCTCATCCATACTGAAAGGTTTGGTGATATAGTCGTCAGCACCCAACCTAAAACCCTCCAAAATGTCTGATTGCTCTTTTTTGGCGGTTAAAAAAATAAGAGGCATATAAGGTTTTAAAGCTTTGATTTGTTTCGCTAAAGTGAAACCGTCCATGCCTGGCATGACCACGTCTGTGATACAAAGATCAAAAAGCTCAGCATTGAATGCCTCTATCGCTTCTTCTCCATCAACACATAATGTAGTGGCATATCCTTTGGCATCCAGATAGGCCTTGAGAATCGTTCCTAATCTCTTGTCATCTTCTGCCAATAAAATCTTAACTTGTGACATAAAAACAAAAATGTTATTTACATAACGAAAATCTATGCCTTGTATTATAGGCATTCAAAAAAGACTCGCAAAGGTAAACTATTTTTTGCTTCATTGGTATGGGAACATTTTTTTGTTTTATCTTCGCAGCATATAAAAACTTCAACCGCCATGAAAATCGATCTTACACATTGCCAATCTTTTTTGAACGGTGACATCGTCCGTTCTTTAGAGCAAAAAGTCTCAAATATTTACGACACCATATATCATAAGACCGGCGCCGGTAATGATTTCCTTGGTTGGGTCGACCTCCCTTCTGAAATCGATGAAAGCATGTTGGCCGACATCGAGAAGACCGCTGCCGACCTGCGCAAGAAATCGGACATATTTGTCGTCATCGGCATTGGTGGCTCCTATCTCGGTGCCCGTGCCGTCATTGAAGCCTTACAGAACCACTTTGCACCGCTTACAGGTGAGAAGCCGCTCATCGTCTATGCTGGCCATAACATGAGCGAGGACTATCTCCATGACCTGATGGCCATCCTCGACAAGAAGGACTATTCGCTGGCGGTCATCTCCAAGTCAGGTACAACGACGGAACCAGCCATCGCCTTCCGCATCCTCAAGCAACACATCATCAACAAATATGGCGAAAAGGAAGCTGCCTCGCGCATCATCGCCATCACCGACAAGGCCCGTGGTGCCCTCAAGCAGCTAGCCAACGTGAAAGGCTACAAGACCTATATCGTCCCCGACGACGTGGGCGGCCGCTTCTCAGTGCTGACCCCTGTGGGCTTGCTACCCATTGCCATGGCGGGCATCGATATCCGTGCCTTGGTGAAGGGTGCCGTCGAGATGGAGCAGCAATGCAAGGCCAATCCATCCCTTGACAACCCTGTTTCGCAATATGCTGTGGTGCGTCAAGCCCTCTATGCACAAGGTATGACCAACGAGATCATGGTGAACTATGAGCCGCGATTAGTTTATTTCAGCGAATGGTGGAAGCAACTCTACGGCGAGAGCCATGGCAAGCAGCACAAGGGCATCTTCCCCGCTTCGGTCACCTTCAGCACCGACCTTCATTCGATGGGACAGTATATTCAGGATGGTCTGCGCAATCTCTTCGAGACGGTAATCTCGGTCGAGAACTCGAACCACGAACTCCGCATCCCGATGGAGAACGAAGATCTCGACCAACTGAACTACATCGCTGGCAAGCGCATCAGCGAGGTGAACCACAAGGCCGAACTTGGCACTGTGCTCGCCCACGAGGATGGTGGCGTGCCGAACCTCCGAATCGTCATCCCTGAGGTTTCGGAGAAGGTGCTTGGCAAACTGATTTATTTCTTTGAGATGGCTTGTGCCGTCAGCGGCTACATGCTCGATGTCAACCCCTTCGACCAACCTGGTGTGGAAGCTTACAAGAAGAATATGTTTGCCTTGCTCGGCAAAAAAGGCTTTGAGGAGCAGACAGCAGCATTGAACAAACGCTTAGGTATCTGAAAAATGTGTATCTTTGCAGCCTCAATTATAGACAAACATCTGAAATGGACGTACCCAAAGACGACGTAAACTCACAGTTTACATTCACCTACGACGACATCAAAGGCACCGTGCATGTGGTTGACCACCTCACGGGCGAAGAATATGACCTCTTGAAGGAAGACACCGGCTGGTTTGATGCCGAATTCAAATTTGACGTATAGTATTTGGGGCAGCAAAACCGCCCGCAAAACCGCCAGAGGCACTGGTCAGGAAACCGGGAATGGCTCCTTCGGTGCCCAACACGCCCGCAACGGCTCCGCCCGCTACAAATCCT
>JBGUNT010000006.1:0-21708 GCA_045117495.1 Candidatus Limimorpha sp.
CCTCTTCCCATTCCGAACAGAGAAGTTAAGCCCTGCCGCGACGATGATACTGCGGTGAAACGTGGGAAAGTAGTTCGTCGCCCTCCCTTAACGGAAGCCTTCGCGCAGAGCGCGAAGGCTTCTTCGTTTTTATATGCTTCCTTTCCTTCATTTTTATTACTTTTGCATTCCATATTACCTTTAGTCATGAAAGAATTGCTGATTCGATCAATTTCCGGCTTGTGTTTGGCCGTCGTGTTGCTGGGATCTATATGCCTTTCTCCTTGGGCTTTTGCTGCTTTATTGCTTTTTGTCGTTGCTTGGGGTACCTTCGAGATGGCTCGATTGCTACAATCTGACTTTCTCCCTTATCTTTTGTTGGGAGAGTTGCTTTCTATAACATCCTTTACTTGCGCAGCTTTGACAGCCTTGCAAGTCATCCCCAGCCAATGGCTTCTGCTTGAAATCCCATTATTGCTGTTGCCTTTCCTGGTGGCATTATTCTCCACCAACAAGGATGTCAAACAAGTGTTTGGCTTTTTTTACGCCAGCTTGTTTTTCCTTGTCTTGCCCGCTTCCTTGATGCTTTTCTTTTATCGCACTGACCTACTCGGTAATATAGCAGGCCCTGGCTTGGTTATCTTGGTTTTCTGCCTTCTTTGGGCTAATGATATCTTTGCTTATCTGACTGGAAAACTGCTAGGGAAACATAAACTTTTCTCTCGCATTTCTCCTGGAAAAACTATTGAAGGCAGTATAGGTGGGCTTGTGTTCACGCTTATTGCCACAATGATATTCGCCCATTATTCGGATTGGCTCCCCGTTTCTGTCGGTATCGGTATGGCCGCCCTCGCTGTCGTGTTTGGTACCTTGGGCGATTTGTGCGAGTCGATGCTGAAACGCCAAGCAGGAGTGAAGGACTCTGGAAAACTGATCCCTGGCCATGGCGGCATTTTGGATCGTTTTGACTCCGTTTTGTTTAGCGTGCCGTTTATTTTCGTTTATTTGCAGCTGCTATGAGAATCCATAGAAAGATACACGAAGAAGGAACGAAAGCTATACTGATAGCCTTTGCCATTGTTGCGGCGTTAGTCTTTCTTGTCAATTGGCTTTGCCCCTCACAAACGATATGGCATTATCTTTTTTATGTGTTTGAGGTCTTGGTTCTTATTTTGACGGTCCGCTTCTTCCGTGTCCCGATTTGGCGTAAGACCACAATAGAAGAAAACGCTGTCATCTCGCCTGCTGATGGCGAAGTGGCTGCCAACGAAGTGGTTATGGAAGAGGAGTATTTTCACGATGAACGCCGTCAGATTTCAATATTCATGTCTATCTATGACGTGCATGTCAATTTTTTCCCTTTCAATGGCATAGTGACCTATTACAAATACCATCCAGGGAAGTTTTTGTTGGCGTTTAAGCCAAAATCTTCTTCCGATAACGAACATAATACCATCATTATCAAGGATTCAAAAGGACGTGAGATCATGGTTAGGCAGATTGCCGGATTTGTGGCACGTCGCATTGTATGTGACCTGCAACCTGGTGAAGAGGCCATGGCCGGCGAAGAATTGGGTATGATTCGCTTTGGCTCACGAGTGGATGTGTTTTTGCCTTTGGACGCCGATATCGCAGTGAAGATAGGGGATAAGACCATAGGTAAAGAAACGGTTTTGGCACGACTGAAATAATCAGAGCAATTTGGTGATTTCCATCAAGCTTTTTACTTCAAAAGTGCGGCTACCTATCGTGTCTGCTCCACTTGGATTGTAATATAATTGGTCTATCCCTGCAGCGCGGGCTCCATCAATATCAACAGCCATCTCATCACCTATCATCAGGCTTTCTTCGGCTTTTGCACCTGCCTTGCGTAGCGCGTACAGGAAAATTTCAGGATTGGGCTTTTTTACGCCGACTTCCTCCGACACCGTCAAGGTCTCAAAATAAGGCTCTAACCCCGAACCATTCAATTTGGTGTGTTGTATTTCTTGGAAGCCATTGGTGATAATATGAAGATGGTATTTGGGCCTTAAATAGTCCAGAAGTCCCATCGTCCCAGTAACGAGTCTGACAATCCGAGGCGACCAATAAACATAGTCTTCACTCAGATGGTCAGCCAAATCGATATCGTGGATACCATAATGTTCCAAAGGCTTCAGGAAACGAGTGCGATTGAGATCGTCCTTGGTGATTTGGTTGGCACGATAAAGCACCCATAGCTGTTCGTTCAATGGATGATATACCTCGTGAAAATCATGTGCACTTGGGATGCCAAGTTCCTTCAACCTGTATTTCTCATAGATACGTTCAAAGGCGACTTCGGCTGCTGCGTCAAAGTCCCATAAGGTACGGTCAAGGTCGAAGAATATATGCCGATACTGCTTCATCGCTTCAACATTTGACGTTGCCATTCGAAAAGGGCCACGGCTGTGGCTTGGCTGACATTCAACGAACGGGTTGGTCCTGGAACAGGTATATATACTACCATGTTGCATTGTGATAACAACGACTCGTCAAGGCCTTTGCTTTCGTTTCCGACTACGAAGGCAATGTCCTCGGGCAGCTCTGTGTCGTAGATACAGGTGGCATTGTCGGCAGTCTCAATGGCGACAATGGTCTTGTTCTGGGGGATGACGTCATGGAGGTTGTCCGTTTCAGCAAAGTACCATTTGATATTGTCTCTGCTGGATGCAGCTGACCGCCTGACTTTTCCCATTTTATGCTCCTTCTCACTGCCAAGAAAGCACACTTCTGTAGCACCGATATTGTCGGCCAGACGAATCAGTGCCCCAAGATTGTCTGGCGTCATTAGGTGATCGGCGACCACCATGGGCCGAGGAATGCGCTGATAGAGGTTTTCAGTGTTGATTTGCTTGAACAGTTCGTTGGATTTCAAATAGGTCATAGGAATGTGACGAGCTTTTGGAGTTGGGCGCAAAAATAATGTTTTTCCCTCAATGGAGAGAGTTTCCTGTTAAAGTAAAACCTAAACGGGGCCCGTTAGAGCCCCGTTTCACGCATCAGAATCAAATAGTTTGCAGTTTGGGAAAAGCCTTAGTCCACGTTGTCGTGGAGGAAAGGATTCTCGCCGCTGATGCCCTCTTTCGAGGTGGTATAATGTGAGACGTCGATTTGGTTGGAATGGCTCACGTCGACGTTACGGCGCAAATAGGCAGGTTGGTTTTCCAGTTCTTCCAGCCCTTTTTGCGTCCTGAAGTTCATGCTCAATGCACGCAACCTTTGTTTTTTCAGTTCTTCCTTGGGATCGTTTTGTTTCGCTTTTTTGCTTTCCATCAAAGCGACTTCCTGTTCTGCTTTTGCGGTCACCTCTTCCTTGGTGATGAAGTGGGACGTGATCTCGAACCCATCGTCTTCACCAGTCGAACGGAATGGATTGTCAAAGATCCTGACAACGGGCTTTTCCTCTTCAGGATGGAAGATAGGCGTAAGCTCCGGTGTTGGCATTGGGGTAGGTGTAGTTTCGACGATAGGCTCTGGATCGATGGGCGCCAAAGGTTCTTCCTCTTCGTCTGAGAACAAGGTGTGTACCACCTTTTCTTCTTCAGGCTGCTGGGGTGTTTCGGTCTCTTTGGATTCAGGCTCTTCCACCACTTTGGCTTCTTGAGGCTTTGGAGTTTCTACTGTCGTCACAACGGGTGGGAGCTTGGGCTCTCCGATGAGGTTGCCTTCAAGGTCATATTTTTTCTTGTTTTGGGGTTCAGAGGGAGTGCTCTTCTTGTGGTCTTCGATCGAATGCCAGTCGTTGGGCTTGTTTTCGTGGTTGAATCCAGTGGCAATTAAGGTTACGCTCAAAGCCTCACCCAAGCTTTCGTCAGTGCCGTTGCCCCAGATGACATCGGAGTTGTTGCCACAAGTGTTTTGCGCTATCTCGAGGATATCATCCACCTCGTCGAGTGTGACCTCGTTGCTTCCCGATGTGATGTAAAGCAGGATGTTCTTGGCGCCTTCAATGTTGGAGTCGTTCAGCAGGGGTGACTTGATGGCGTCTTCAATGGCTCTTTGCGCCCTATTTTCGCCTTCTGCGACACCAGTGCCCATGATGGCTTTACCGCTGTCTTTCATGACAGTGGTGACATCCTCGAAGTCGACGTTGACGTAACCAGGAACCGTGATGATTTCGGCGATGCCTTTGGCAGCTGTTGTCAGCACGTCGTCGGCTTTCTTGAAGGCTTCGGAGAGTCGCATGTTGCCGTATTCGTCGCGGAGTTTGTCGGTGCTGATAAGAATGAGCGTGTCGACACAGGTTTTCAGCTCATCGATGCCGGAGAGGGCCTGCAGCTTGCGGCGACGGCCTTCTCTTTCCATTGGCATGGTGACGATGCCCACGGTAAGGATGCCGCGGTCTTTAGCGATTTTTGCGATGACAGGTGCAGCGCCAGTACCTGTTCCACCACCCATGCCAGCGGTGACGAACAACATTTTGGTGTCTTCATCGAGAATGCTTTCTATTTCGCCACGGCTCATCTCAGCAGCTTCACGTCCGATTCTGGGATCGTTTCCAGCGCCCAAATCGCGTTTGCCGAGGTGTACCTTGGTTTTTACATTGCTTTTCATCAAAGCCTGATAGTCGGTGTTGCAAAGAATGAAATCGACGCCTTTGATGCCTTCTTCCATCATGTGGTTGACGGCATTGCCGCCGCCGCCGCCGACACCGATTACCTTAATGTAGTTGGGGACTTCCATATTGACGGGTTTGAATAATTCGTCGTTGTTAGGAGTGTTGATAGTGTAATTGTTGTCCATAGGTCAGCGTTTCATTATTTGATGTCATCAGTGGTGAAAATGTTCGAGAAGGAGGTGATGATTTCCTTGAGGTCGATCTTTTTCTTGGTCTTGCCGCCTTTCTTGTCTTTCGAATCCATCTCTTCTTCGTTGGCAGCGTCTTCGATGGCTACCTCTTGGACGGCTACGACGTGGGCTTTCGCTTTTTCGGCTTCCTGTGAGGCGTGGAGCTTGCTGTCGAGTTGCATCCTTGCTATGCTTTCGATGACGATGCCGATGCTGGTGGAATACATGGGACTCGATAGCTCTTTCATTGTTGTTTGAGCGAGGTGCTCGTCAGGGTGACCGATGCGGACTTCCAAGCCCGTCTTGAATTCGGCAAGCATCTGTATGTCTTTCATCATGGCACCACCACCTGTGAGGACGATGCCAGCGATGAGTTGGTTTTCTGATTTCGCTTTTTGGATCTCGTAGTTGACCAGCTCAAAGATCTCTTCAAGGCGAGCTTGGATGATGTGGGCTAGGTTCTTGAACGAAATCTCTTTGGGTTCTCTTCCTTTGATGCCAGGGATGGAGACCACTTCGTCGTCGCGGTTTTCGCTGGCAAGGGCGGAGCCGAACTTCACTTTGACTTCCTCTGCATAGTGCTTGATGATGGAGCATCCTGTGCAGATGTCTTCGGTGATGATGTTGCCGCCGAAGGGGATGACAGCCGTGTGTTGTATCTTCTTTTCTTTGAAGATGGCGATGTCGGTGGTGCCGCCGCCTATGTCGATGAGGACAACGCCGGCGTCTTTTTCTTCTTCATCCAACACGGCTTGTGCCGATGCGATGGGCTCCAAAATCATGTAATCCATCGACAAGCCTGCACTTTCGATGCATTTCACGATGTTTTTGGCAGCAGAGGTCTGACCGATGATGACGTGGAAGTTGGCTTCGATCTTATTGCCCAACATGCCCACGGGATTGGTGGCCAACTCTCCATCGACGTAGGTGTCTTGACGGATGACGTCGATGATTTCTTCGCCCGGCGTCATGTTGATCTTGAACGTGTCGTGACGCAGGCGTTCAAGTTCGGCATCCGTGATTTCAGTCTCTGGGTTGTCGCGCATCATGACGCCACGGTGTTGCAGGCTCTTGATGTGTTGCCCTGCAATGCCGACGCTGACGCGGTTGATTTCGACGCCCGACTGGTCTTCGGCCTGTTTGACGGCGATTTTAATGGCTTCTACTGTTTCGAAGATGTTGGTGACGACGCCTCTTCTGACGCCCGTCGATACGGTTTTGCCGTATCCCAAAATCTCAATTTTCCCGTTCTCAGCCTTGCGGCCTACGATACAGGCTACTTTGGTTGTTCCGATGTCTAAACCGACGATGATTTTTCCTTCGTTCATGACTTTATCCTTTCGTGCAAACTATTTGATTTTTATATTTTAAATTGATTTTTTTCATCCTTAACAGTTCCGAGTTATAGGTCTTCTGCTTCATGAAAACCTCCATCCTTTTCAGCTTGTCGTCGATGTTGCAGGTGTCACCTACGATGACACGTGCGTCGACATCCTTGATGACCAACTCGAAATCATTTCTGTTGTCGCAATAGATCTGCCCCACACAATTGTTCATGAAGTCGTTGTTTTTGATGGCTTTGTAGATGTACAGGGCGTCTATCAGATTGCGCTCGTTGTCAAGAGTGTCGCATAGAACGTGTGGATGTCTTAGGGAATCGAGGCTGAAACGACCACTTGCAATGAGCACATAGGGAGTGTATTCGTTGCTGGAGGGCACTGCGATGCCTTGTTCGGTGAGATATATGGACTGCCCTTGCTGGGTGTATACTCTAAGAACGGGATCGTATTCCTTGACGTTGATGTTTAAGATGCCTTGCATGTCGATGAAAGCAGAACTTGTTTCTACCCAAGGGTTGGAATGCATCTGGTTTTTGACAGCCATCATGTTGAAAGTGCCGATCTTCGACTTTTCGCACATTTGCCCCACTTTGTTGAGGATGATGGTTTCTTTCACGAAGCCGCTGTCTTGCTCCCGCTCGATGTTGAGGTTTACGGATTTGACGGGTTGCTTCAGATAGTATTCACGGGCAAAGATGAATAAGGCTACCAAAGCGGCTGCAGTAATAACCCAGGCTACTATGCTCAGTATCTTCTTTACCATGATGCTATCATTTTTTCTAAGGGTTCAACAAAACGGTCGATATCGCCAGCACCCATCGTTACAAGCAACTCGGGCTTTTCTTTTTCTACGATGTTGAGGAGCTCCTGCTTGGTGCAAAGCCTCTTGTTGGCATTGGTCATTTTGTCAAGAAGGGCTTGTGAGGTGATTCCTTCGATGGGGCGTTCGCGGGCGGGATAGATGTCGAGAAGGATGATCTCGTCGGCCAATCCTAGGGTGGTGGCAAACTCATTCATGAAGTCGCGCGTGCGTGTAAAGAGGTGGGGCTGGAACACCAAGGTAAGGCGTTTCTTGGGGAAGGAAGCCCTGACAGCGGCGATGCAAGACCGGATTTCCTCCGGGTGGTGGGCGTAATCATCGATATAGCAATGACGCTCGTTGTTGACCCTAATGTCGAAACGACGCTTCACACCCTTGAAAGTGGTCAAAGCTTCTGCAATCTGTTCTTCATTGAGACCTATCAGTTTGGCAGCGATGAAAGCGGCTGTGGCGTTCATCACGTTGTGCTCTCCGGCGAGTGGGAGACGGACTTCGGTCATCTTGCCTTCGCCGTTGATTAGGAAATCGGTGATGCCATTTTCCGACTTGACGATGCTCGACTGATAGTTGCATCGTGCTCCGAATCCAAATCGCAACTCTCTGTCGGAAGTCACAGCAAGTCCTTCCTTGATGATGACTTGTTTCTCAGTGAGTTTCGCAAAGTCGTTGAAGCTTTCCAAGAGATGTTGTTTGTTGCCATAGACATCGAGATGGTCGGAGTCAACGGAATTGACAATGCTGATATTGGGATGCAGGTGTAGGAAGGAACGGTCGTATTCATCGGCTTCGACGACCAGGAGGCTGTCGGTGCCTTTGCCGAGCAACAGGTTGCTGTTGATGTTGTTGGCAATGCCACCAATGAAGGCCGTGGTATTGACGCCACATGTGTTGAGGATGTGGGCGATCATGGCGGTCGTAGTGGTTTTGCCATGGGTGCCAGCAATGGCGATGGTGAAGTGGTTCTCCGAGATTTGTCCCAGAGCCTGTGCGCGTTTCACGATGGGGACGCCACGTTTCCGTAGTGCTTCGAATTCATTCAGTTCTTGTGGCACCGCAGGAGTGTAGATGACAATGTCAATGAGGGCTGGCAATATAGAGGGATTGTCTTCATAATGGATTGCCATGCCCTCATTTTCCAATTGTTTGGTCAACGGCGAAGGGGTGCGGTCGTATCCGGCGACGGTGCAGCCGAGGCTATGGTAATACCGTGCCAAGGCGCTCATGCCGATGCCGCCTATACCTAAGAAATAAATGCTATGTCCTTCTCCGTATTTCATTGGTGTTATCCTATGGCTTTTATGATTTGGTCTACGATGTCGTCGGCAGCATTGGGGCGAGCGAAATGCCCGATGTTGGCCTTCATGCGTTCCATCTTTTCGGGGTCGGCGACAAGGGCTTTCAAAGTGGGTATCAGCTTGGTTTCCGTCTCCGCATTGTTGACCATGATGGCGGCGTCGGCTTCCACCAGACGTTGCGCGTTTTTGGTCTGATGGTCTTCGGCTGCCGTGGGCAGCGGCACGAAGATGACGGGCTTCTGCACCAGCGACAGCTCCGAGATCGACATGGCACCGGCGCGAGAGATGACGACGTCGGCAAGGGTGTAGGCCAAATCCATGCGGTCGATGAAAACGGTCGGTTTTACGGTGGCTTCCAGCCCTGCTGCCTTGACTTCGTTGCAGGCTTGTTCGTAGTAGAATTTTCCGGTTTGCCAGATGAGTTGCATCTCGCCGTCTTTGAAGGCGTCGAGTTGTGCGCTGATGCCTTTGTTGATGCCCAAGGCACCTTGGCTTCCGCCAACGAGCAGCACCACGGGCTTGTTAGGGTCGACTTGGAAGAAAGCGGCGGCTTCCTCACGGGTTCCGCTGGCCTTGATGTTGGCTCTTAACGGGTTGCCTGTGAGGTGTATGCGGTCCTTCGGGAACCATTGTTCCATGTGGTCGTAGGCCACACAGATGGCTTTGGCTTTTTGTCCTACGTTACGGTTGGTTTTTCCGGGATAGGAGTTTTGCTCTTGTATGATGGTGGGGATGCCTAGCCAGTTGGCAGCTTTCAGGGTGGGACCGCTGGCGAAACCGCCTACGCCGATGACGGCATCGGGACGGAAGCGCTTCAAGATCTTTCTGGCCTTGGTGAGGCTGCTCGCCAACTTGAAAGGCAAGGTGACGACGGACAGGTCCTTCGTAAATCCGCTAATCCATAGTCCTTCGATGGGATAACCTGCTTTCGGGACGCGTTCCATCTCCATGCGGCCTTTGGCGCCGATGAACAGGATGTCGGCTTGAGGATAGCGGCGCTTGATGGCATCGGCGATGGCGATGGCGGGGAAGATGTGACCTCCCGTTCCGCCTCCACTGATCACTATTTTAGGGTTTTCTTTCATGCTTCTTCGGGTTTGAGGGTTGTTGCTTCGCCTTGTTCGGACTCTTCTTCTATGGCCTGCAGGTCTTCTTCGGCTTCTTCTTCGATGTTGCGGCTAACGCTCAATATCATGCCTATGATAAAGCCAGTGGCCATCATGGAGGAACCACCCATACTGACGAAGGGGAGTGGTTGTCCCGTTACGGGCAGCAATCCGATCGACACACCCATGTTGATCATGGCTTGCATGATGACGATGAATCCCAAACCAAAGGCCATGTAGGCACCAAAGGTGAGGGGCCGCTTGTGCACGATGCGGATCACGCGGGTGAAGAGGATGACATACAACATGATGACGATGATGGCGCCGATGAGGCCATATTCCTCGATGATGATGGCGAAGATGAAATCGGAATAGGGATGGGGTAGGAAGTTGCGTTGTTCACTCTTGCCTGGGCCTTTGCCGAAGACTGAGCTGGTGGCTACAGCGATTTTGGCATAGGTTTGTTGGTAGTGGTGGTCGTCGAAAGGATCGAAGCCTTCTTCCTTACTCTCGCCCATGCTTTCGATACGGCCTTTCCAGGTCTGGATACGGTTTTTCTTTGGCTGGAAGGCTTCCACGGCAGTGCCGCCTTCTACCAGCTCCATGCGCGCTTTTTCAGCTTTCTTGTTTCCAATGGATGTCTTCGCGGCATCGAAGGCTATGTAAAGGCCTAAGCCGACAATGCCGATGCCCATGATGGCCAGGATGTGGAGAAACTTCACCCTGCCAACGAAAAGCAGCACCATGCAAACCACGAGCAGGATGGCCGCTGTCGACAGGTTTTCAGGGAAAATCAAGGCGACGGTGGCAAGGATAGGAAGGGCAAGTTTGATGAGGACTTCTTTAAGGCTATAAAGCTTATCACCCATCTTGATCAGCTGTCGCGACAGATAGGTAATCAGGATGATTTTGGCGATTTCGCTGGGCTGGAACGACATGCCAAACAAGTTGATGGCACGGCTGGCTTGGTTGATGTTCTTGCCAAACAACAGCGTGTAGAGCAGCAAGGCCAAGCAAGGGATCAGCAAGACCCATGCGAAGGCTGCAAAGCGACGGTAGTCGATGCGGTAGGCAATGTACATCATGATGTAGCCGAGGAGCAGCGTGCTGGAGTGCTTGAGCAGCAGACGTCCGGTATTGCCGCCATAGTTGTTGAATACCAAAGCACTGGTGGCGCTGTACACTACAATCAGGGAAACAATCCCTAAAAGCAGTGCCACCACCCAGATGACTTTGTCCCCGCGAAATGTCCTACCGATGATATTCATTTTTTCAATTGATTGACTGATGCTACATAGGCTTCACCTCTTTCGACGAATGATTCTTTCTGGCTGCTCGACTTGCAGGCAGGGGAATAGAGGACGATGTCGTCTTCCTGTGCCAGGGCCGAGGCCATCTTGACAGCCTCGTCGATGTCGGTGGCGCTGTATATCTCAGTGATGCTTTCCTTGAAGGAACTTTTAAGGTTCTTGTTGTTTTTTCCAACACAAATCAGGGCTCTGACAGAGCGTTTTGCCAAGGGCTTGAGCTCGGTGAAGTCGCAGTTCTTGTCATCGCCGCCAGCAATCCAAACGACGGGCTTGATGATGTTCTCGAAGGTGAACCATGTGGCGTTGACGCTCTCGGCTTTCGAGTCGTCATAGTACATGACGCCGTCGATGGTGTCGACGTAGTCCTGCCTGTGCCCGACATAATCCATGTCACTCAAGCATTGCTTGATGTTTTCCTTCCTGATGTGCAATACCATGGATTGGATGCCCGCAGCCATGTTCTCGGGCTTTTTGTATCTGGTGTTCGTAAGTTCTTCGTAATAAGTCATGGTATTTATTCTTTGCTTGTTGTTGTGTTATCTGATTTTAAAGGTGATGAGTGTAAATGCTGCCAGAAGGATGGTCACAATCCAAAAGCGGATGGTGATTTTCACTTCATGGTGTACGATGTCATGGTTGGCGCCAGGTCCCTTAAAGGTCACCGTGCTGTTGGGCCATGAGGTCTTGAACTGGCTGTAAGACGTTCTGAAATGGTCGTGCAAGGGACCTTTTTTCCATATGCGGTGCTTCTTGCCTGTCTTGACAAAACGCTTCACGTCGAGGTCGGAGAGTATCTCGAAGAGGAAGACGCCACAGAGCAGGGGAAGCAACAGCTCCTTGTGCATGATGATGGCGGAGACAGCGATGATGCCGCCAATGGTGAGGCTGCCTGTGTCGCCCATAAAAATCTGGGCAGGGAAGGAGTTGAACCACAAGAAGCCGATGAGCGCACCGACAAAAGCGGCGAGGAAGACTACGACTTCTTCGCAGCCTGAGATGAACATCAAGTCGAAGTGGCTTGCCGTGACGGCATTACTCGAGATGTAGGCGAGTATCAATAGGGTGATGCCTATGATGGCCGAATTGCCTGATGCCATGCCGTCCATGCCATCGTTGAGGTTCGATCCGTTGGAGACCGCTGCTACTATGAAGACGGTGAGCAGCACGAGGAAGATCCATGCCAGCTTGTACATCCATTTCTCGCCGGCCCATTTGAAGAGGTTGGCGTAGTTGAGGTTATGGTTCTTCAAGAATGGTATCGTGGTGCGGGTCGATTTGACGTCGGGGCTTTTCACGACCACTTCCTTGTTGTTTTCGATCTTCAGTTGCACGGTCTCGTTGATTTGCACGGCGGGGCTGAAACGGAGCGTGAGGCCGACGATGAGGCCAAGGAGGATTTGTCCGCCTAACTTCACCCATGGCTTGATGCCGTCCTTGTTTTTCTTGAAGGTCTTGGTGTAGTCGTCGGCAAAGCCGATGGCGCCCAAGAGCAAGGTGGTGATCATCATGAGGATGAGGTAGACGTTATGGAGCTTGCCTACGAGGAGACAGGGGATCATGATGGCCGTGATGATGATGACACCGCCCATGGTGGGCACGCCTTTCTTCTGAGTGTTGTAGGGGTCGGTCTTCTCATCACGCTGGGTCTCTACGATGTTCTTGCGCTTCAAGAGCTTGATAAAATGGTTTCCAAACCATACTGAGATAATCAGTGAAAGGATGATGGCCATGGCAGCGCGGAAGGTGACGTAATTGAACATGCCGGCGCCGGGTACGTTACAATGCTCTAGATAGTTGAAGAGATAGTATAACATCAGTGTGCCTCCTTAAATGCTTTCGACAACTCTTCCTTGTCGTCGAAATGGTTTTTAACTCCGTTGATTTCTTGATAGTTTTCGTGCCCCTTTCCAGCAACGAGGATGATGTCGCCTTTCTTCGCCAGTGCCACTGCGGTGCGGATGGCCTCGCGGCGATTGGTGATAGCCAACACCTTGTAGCTGTCGGCTTCGGCGATGCCGGCTTTCATCTGTCTGATGATTTCGTCGGGGTCTTCGTTGCGTGGGTTGTCGCTGGTGAGGATGACCTTGTCGCTCATCTTAACGGCTGCGGCTGCCATCTCTGGGCGTTTGGTGGTGTCGCGATTGCCGCCACAGCCAACAACAGTGATCAGCGTCTCCTTGTGGCAACGCACTTCGTTGATGGTGCTGAGCACGTTTTCCAAAGCGTCGGGGGTGTGGGCGTAGTCGACGATGCCTACGATGCCGTTGTCGGAATGGAGCATGTCGAAACGACCGTTGGCGCCTTTCAGCTTACTGATTTCCACCAGCAGCTCGTCTTTGTTGAAGCCCAAGGCGGTGGCAGCGCCGTAGATGGCAAGCAGGTTGCTGGCATTGAAGCCGCCGACGAGTTGGGTGTAGACCTCAGTCCCGTTCACCTTGATTAGCATGCCGTCGAAGTGACTCTCAAGCACTACGCCTTTGAAGTCGGCATCGTGTTTCAAGGCGTACGACAGCTTTTGTGCCCTCGTGTTTTGCAGCATGACAGTACCGTTTTTGTCGTCGGCGTTGGTCAGGGCGAAGGCGGTGTTGGGCAGGTTGTCGAAGAATTTCTTTTTGGCGTTGCGGTAGTTGGCCATCGTCTTATGGTAGTCGAGATGGTCGTGGGTCAGGTTGGTGAAAATGCCCCCGGCAAAGTGGAGCCCAGCGATGCGGTCCTGGTCGATGCTGTGGGAACTGACTTCCATGAAGGCATATTCACAACCCTGTTCCACCATGCGGTGCAGCAAGGCGTTCAGCTCGATGGGGTCGGGGGTGGTGTGCGTCGATGGGATTACCTCGTGGCTGACGATGTTCTCGATGGTGGAGAGCAAGCCGCAGGCATAACCCGCATCGGTGAACAGACGGTAAAGCAAGGTGGCGATGGTGGTCTTGCCATTGGTGCCCGTCACACCGACCAGTTTCAGTTTTCTCGACGGGTTGCCGTAGAAATTGGAAGCGCCGACGCCCAAGGCGTAAGCCGAGTTGTCGACACGGATGTAGGTGACGTTATCGGCTTTTTTCTTAGGCATCTTCTCGCCTACGATGACAAGAGCGCCGCTCTCGATGGCCTTGTCGATATAGTCGTGGCCGTCGACCTGTGTGCCTTTCACGGCGAAAAACAGGGAACCTTCGTGGACTTGTCGCGAGTCGAAGGTGATGTCGAGGATGTCGAGGTCTTTCTCGCCGGTGATCTCAAGCAGGTTGCAGTTGGCTATTATATCTTTGAGCTTCATGGTCATTCAAGTTTTAATGCGATGGTTCTTCCTTTGCGTAGCGTGTCGCCGGGTTGCAGGGATTGCTGGCACACCGTTCCTTGTCCGCTGAACGTGGCTTTGCCTCCGAGGCTCTCGATGAGGTAGACGGCATCGCTGATGTTCATGCCGATGAGGTTGGGGACGGTGGCGGGACGTATCTCTGCTTTCTTGATCTTGGCTTCTCCGTTTTTGCTGTTTTCGATGGTGACCCAATCGCCATCCAAGGCATAGTCGGTATATTCATTTTGCATACCGTTGAGGTAGGCGAGGGTTTTGTCGTGGCGGACGATGACGTTGTCGGGCTTGATGTGGCGTGCAGTGTCGGCTACGGCTATGTCTTCTTGTGTGCCGAGGCGCATGGCGTACACTTTCTCTGCAATCTCGCGGAAGCCGGGTGCCGAGACGCTACCAGCGGCCCAGAACTGGCCACGGGCACGGCTGACTACGACGATGCAGCTGTATTTTGGCTTGTCGGCAGGGAAGTAGCCCACGAAAGTGGTGTTGTAAAGCCTTCTCCCCGTGTGCGGGTCACGGTAGGAATAGCCGAGACGCGGGTCGCAATACTGTGCGGTGCCGGTCTTGCCTGCGGTGCTGACGATGCAGTCTTTCAGCTGACGCTTGGCAGTGCCTCTTTGCGTGACGCCTTCGAGCATGGTTTGTAGCATGCTGATGGCCTCAGGCGGCGCAATCTGCTCGTTCAACACAACGGGTTCGAACTTTTCGACGGTCTGGTTGCCATGACGGATCTCGGTGACGAATTGGGGCTTCATCATCTTACCACCGTTGGCGATGGCGTTGTAGAGCGTGATGAGGTGCATCGGCGTGACGTTCACCTCGTATCCTATCGACATCCATGGCAATGAGACGTTTGACCAAATCTTCCTTCCGTCACGGGTCTTGTCGTCGGGGTGCTTGATGATGGGCTGAGCCTCGCCAGCGATGCCAGTGCCTATCTTCTTGTTCAAGCCAAGGGCATACAAGCCTTCGACATACCTCTCAGGGTGTGCCATGAAGGCTTTGGTGATGAGCACGGCGGTGCCTTTGTTGGACGATTGTTCGATGACTTCCTGCACGGTGGCGATGCCGTTCTTGGTGAAGCTGTGGTCGTCTTTCATCACGCGGTTGGAGAAATGGATGGGGCCAGTGCCGATGTTCACCTTGTCGTCGAGCTTGAGGTTGTGGTTGTGGTTCATCAAGCCCACCATGGAGGCGATTTTGAACACTGAGCCTGGCTCATAGCGTTCGGCCATGGCGAAGTTGTATGACTCTTCGTATTGCCCTGTTTCGTGGTTCAGCTTCAGGTTGGCGATGGCCTTCACGTAACCCGTTTCCACTTCCATGAGCACGGCACAGCCTTGTTCGGCCTTGTTGGTGACCATGGTGTTGTTGAGGGCGCTCTCCACGATGTCCTGTAGGTTGATGTCGAAGGTGGTGACGAGGTCGTCGCCGTTCTGGGCGTCGACGTCTTCGTCGGAGGGGACGGGAATCCAGTCGCCGTGGTGGATCCTACGCACCAGCTGATGCCCGTTTTGGCCTTTCAGGTAGTCGTTGTAGGCGCCTTCGAGGCCGACATACAGGTTCTCGTTTTCGTTGACGTAACCGATGAGACGTCCTGCCAGCTCTTTATAGGGGCGGGTACGACGTGTCTTTTTCTCTGCCACGATGCCGCCCTTGAAAGGTCCTCTGTTGAAGATGGCGAACTTTTGCATTTGGCGGTATTCGCTGAGCGAGATGTTCTTGGCGATGGGGTGGTAGCGTTTGCCTTCGGCTTTGGCGGTGCTGAGGTATTCTTTCCATTGCGAAGCCGTCCTCTTGGGGATGAGGAGCGCCATCTGTTGGCTCAGCGAGTCGATCTTGCTGACGAAGATCTCCTGGTCGACCGATTGCGAGTCGAAAAACACGTCGAAGACGGGCACGGAGGTGGCCATCAGCTTGCCATCGTAGGAGAAGATGTTGCCTCTCGAGGCTTCCAGCTCCTTGACGCGCAACTCGCGCTTCTCGGCTAACTCAACAAGCTCTTTGCTGTCCTTGGTCTGCACGAGGATGATCTTGGCGAGCAAGGCCACGCCAAACAGCAGCACAAGCATGTACACCAGATGGGTCTTCCAAAGTGTGTCGGTTTTCGGCTCTATGTTCATGGCTCTTCTGGTGTTTCGGGTTCGTTGTCGATGGTGATGCGTTTTAAGGGCTCTGTGGGTTCCTTGATGCCAATGCCGCTCAGGCGTTTGGCCAGGACAGATTGCTTGGAGGCCTGCATGATGGCCGATTTCAGTTGTATGTAGTCGACGTGCAAGTCGTTCAGTTCCTTGCTCACCTTGGCGATTTCACGGCTGCGTTCTTCGGCGATGTAGGTGTTGGTGATGATGATCATCAGAAGGACGGTGACGTAGACGATGAACGGGAACTGTTTGGTGAACTTCTCCTTCACCAGGAAGCTGCCACCCAGGATCGACATGAGGGACCTTCCGCCTTTTTTCTTCTCTTTCTTCTTGTCTTTCATGGCTTACTTCCTTTCTGCAATTCTCAACTTGGCGCTGCGGGCGCGGCTGTTGCGTTCTATTTCCTCTTCGGAAGGGGTGATGGGCTTCCGTGTTATTATCTTATAAGGTGTGAGCAGGTTGCCGAAGAAGTCTTTCTCTTCTTTTCCTTCGGCGTTGCCGGTCTTGGTGAAGTTCTTGACGATGCGGTCTTCCAGCGAGTGGTACGACATCACCACGAGGCGTCCGCCGCTTTTGAGCACGTCGGGGCATTGCGACAGGAAGGCGGTCAGGGCATCGAGCTCTTGGTTGACTTCGATGCGCAAGGCTTGGAAGATCTGTGCTAACACCTTGTTCTCCCTGCCGCGGGGCAGGCGGTTGGCGACGGCGGCTTTCAGCTGCGCCGTGGTCTCGATGGGCTCGTTGTCGCGGGCCATGACGATGTCGGAGGCCACCAGGTGGGCTTGCTGCACCTCGCCGTAAAGGCTCAGGATGCGGGCAAGTGCCTCTTGGTCGTAGGTGTTGACGACGGTGGCGGCGTCGAGCGGGTTGCTTTGGCTCATGCGCATGTCGAGGGCACCGTCGAAGCGGGTGGAGAAGCCTTTCTCAGGGGTGTCGAACTGGTGCGACGACACGCCGAGGTCGGCGATGACGCCGTCGATTTTCCCACCATGGTAGAGCTGGATGAAGTTCTTGAAGTATTTGAAGTTTTGCGGGATGAAGGTGAAACGTGCGTCGTCGATGGCGTTGGCGGCGGCGTCCTCGTCCTGGTCGAAGGCGTAGAGGTGACCCGTGGTGAGGCGCTCCAAGATGGCGCGCGAGTGTCCGCCGCCGCCAAAGGTGACGTCGGCATACACGCCTTCAGGGTCGATGTTCATGCCCTTGATACATTCGTCCAACATGACAGGATTGTGATACATCATCGCGCCTCCTATTTGATGTTGTCCTTCAAGATTTGCAGGAACGACGCGTTGTCGATGTCGCCGACCGTGGCCTCGTAGAGGCTCTTGTCCCAAATCTCCATCTTAGTGGTGACTGAGGAGATGATGACGTCTTTGACGAGCGCGCCTTTTTCGATGAGTTCCTTGGGGATTTGGAGACGGCCCGTCGCGTCGAGTTTGACGAAACGCGCGCCGGCGTTGTATTTCCTGATGACGGCGGCATGCTCGGGATTGAACTGGCTGAGCGAAGTGCGCAGCTTGTCCTGCACGTCGTCCCAATCCTTACGGGTGAAAAGCTCGAGGCATCTGTCGAACAACCCGGGACGCAACACAAAGCCTTCCTCGGCTTGCTCGCCCAGTTGTTCCTTGAACTCGGAAGGCATCATCAGACGCCCTTTCGAGTCAAGTTTGCAGTTGAAATGTCCGACCGGATAACTCATAATGACATGCCTCTTTCTTTCGGGGTGTAAAATTAGTGCATTTTTTCCCACCAAAGTGCATTTCCTCCCACTTTTATGTCGATTTTTTGCAAAAAGTTTTCAACAGTACCTGTTAATAGCGTGTTTGTCAATAAATTAACGAGATTTTGTTCTGTGAATTTTGGAATCGTAAGAAAGGTTTTTGCTGAAATTCGTTGTTTGCATTTTTCTTTTTCCTATTTTTGCATCAAATGCCAAGTGTTTCGTTATGGAAACTGCACAAAACAACCTGATTGACCTTAGGAAGATTTTTACGGCCAAGGTCCCCAAACTGATGAAATACATGCCCAACTGGCTGTTTCGAAAGATACAGCGTTTGTTGCATGAGGACGAGATCAACGAAATCCTGACGAAATATGCCGACAAGCAGGGCCTCGATTTCATCAATGCGGTGGTGGCTGACTTCAACCTCGAGGTGGAGTTGAAGGGCGTTGACAACCTGATGGCTGCCGACCGCATCTTGGTGGCTTCCAACCATCCCCTAGGCGGGCTCGACGGCATCGCCCTGATTGGCGCTGTGGGCAACCACCGCGGTGAGACGCTGACGCCAGTCAACGATTTCCTGATGTTTGTGCAAAACCTGCGTCCCATCTTCATCCCCGTCAGCAAGGTGGGCAGCGCCACCGCCAACCGCGAGGAGAGCCTCAAGCTCTTCAACGAGACGTTCGCCGGCGACGCCACCATCTGCTACTTCCCCTTCGGCTTGTGCTCGCGCAAGACCAACGACGGCAAGATACAGGACCTCGACTGGAAGAAGACCTTCATAAGCAAGTCGCGAAACTATCAGCGTGACATCGTCCCTGTGCATATCGACGGGCGTAACACCGACTTCTTCTATAACCTGGCACGTTGGCGTAAGAAATTGAAAATCAAAGCTAACATCGAAATGGCCTTTTTGGTGGATGAGTTTTTCAAGCAAAGGAACAAGAAGCTTGTCATCTCTTTCGGCAAGCCCATTCCTTATCAGACGTTTGACAAACGCTTCACTGATGCCCAATGGGCGGAGAAACTAAGAACCTTCTCCTATCAGCTGGGCAAGGATTGCAACGAGGCCTTTGACGCAACTAAAAACTATACCATATGAATAAGATCATCGATCCAATCCCGGTCTCTGCCATCATGGAAGAGCTGACGGAAGACAAGTTTTTCCGCAAGACGAACAATGCGGGGAATGAGATCTATATTCTTTCGGCACACGACTCGCCGAACGTCATGCGTGAGATCGGCCGTCTGCGCGAGATCAGCTTCCGCGACTCGGGTGGCGGCACCGGCCTCGACTGCGACGTCGACGTGTTCGACACCCGCGACGACAATTTCTTCATGCAACTCATCGTGTGGAATCCCGTCGACAAGGCCATCGTGGGCGGCTATCGTTTCCTGCTCTGCGACCATCTTCCCGTCGACGAAGACGGCCAGGTCGACACGCCCACAAGCGAGTTGTTTTACTATTCCGAACGCTTTGTGAAGGAGTTTTTGCCTTATACCATCGAGTTGGGCCGTTCGTTTGTGCAGCCCGAATACCAGCCCTCCAAGAACCTCGCCAAGGGCATGTATGCCTTGGACAACCTGTGGGACGGACTGGGCTCGCTGGTCGACATCTACCCTGAAGCGAAATACTATTTCGGCAAGGTGACCATGTATCCCCAGTTGGAACGCACCTCGCGCGATATGATCCTCTATTTTATCCAGAAGCACTTCCCCGACCAAGAGCAGCTGGTCACCGTGCGCCCTGAACTCGACCTGCCCATCCTCACCGACCGCGACTGGCTGGCATCGGTGCTTTGTCACGACAACTACCGCGACGACTACAAGACCTTGGTGAAGCAGGTGCGTGAGCGTGGCGCGGCTGTGCCGCCGCTGGTGAACGCCTACATGAACCTGTCGCCTACATTGCGCTCGTTCGGCACGGCACTCAACCCTGGCTTCGGCGACGTGGAAGAGACGGGCCTGCTGATCACCATCAGCGACATCTTTGAGGAGAAGGTCAAGCGCCACCTGGTCTACGACAAGAACGAGATCCCCGAACACCTTAAAATGCCTTTCTATGCAAATTAATAAAGCGGAGTTTTTGATGAGCAACACGCGGTTCGACAAGTTGCCGAAGGGCAACCTGCCCGAGTATGCTTTCATCGGACGGTCGAATGTGGGCAAGTCGTCGCTCATCAACATGCTGGTGCAGCGCCGCGGCCTCGCCAAGACCTCGTCGGTGCCGGGCAAGACGGTGGCCATCAACCACTTTGTGGTCAACGATGCCTGGTATCTCGTCGATTTGCCGGGCTATGGCTATGCGCAGCATTCGAAGAAGACCCGCGAGCAGTGGCGCATCATGATCAACAACTACATCCTGCGCCGCCGCAATCTGGTGACCACCTTCGTGCTGGTCGACTCGCGCATTGAGCCGCAGAACAACGACCTCGGCTTCATGGAATGGATGGGAGAGAACAGGGTGCCTTTCTGTGTCGTCTTCACCAAGACCGACAAGGTGTCGAAGGCGGAGCTGGAGAGGAACGTGGAGGCTTTCAAGGCCCGTTTATTGGAGGAGTGGGAGGACCTGCCGCCGATGTTTATCACCTCGTCGGAGACGGGTCGTGGCCGTGATGAGATCCTGGACTACATCGAGGCGCAGAACGCCGAGATGGCCAATTTGATGAACAAGGAATGACTATTCACCTAATTACTCAATTACTAACCTTAAAATCTTATCATTATGGGAATGTTAATTTCAATTCTGATCGGCGCTCTGGCTGGTATCATCGCCGGTAAACTCATGAACTATGGTTTGGGTCTGATTTGGGCCATCATCGTCGGTGTGGTTGGCGGTTTCTTGGGCAGCTGGATTTTCAGCATCATCGGCCTTCCCGCCAGCGCCAACTTCTGGGGACAGCTCCTCGTCGGCATCGTCGGCGCAGTGGTGCTCCTCTGGCTTGTTTCTTTGATCAAGAAAAAATAAGCCTAGTATACTGTAACAAAAAAAGCGGAGCCATCGGCTCCGCTTTTTTTGTTATGTACTGCCGCTTCGCGTCATTGCGAGCGAAGCGTGGCAATCCAGGGGTGAAGCAGTAATAGACGAATGAAGTTGCCCATTCCATAAGCCTGTAATTAATCGAGGCCGGCAATAACGGGGTGCTATTTTGCATAGGAATGTTTGTCTTCTGGATCGCTTCGTGCCTCGCGATGACGCGAAGCGCGTGTGGGGGCGAAGCCCGGACGAGGGAATCCCTCAACAAACAAAGAAGGCCGCGCCGTAAGGCGTGGCCTTCCTTTGAATGCAAATGAAGCAGGAGAGCCCCCTGCAAAGGGGCTTCTCCTTGTCATTGTTTTTGCGTTTTTATTCTTCCTTGCGGCGTTTGCCCACGAGGTAGGCGCCTGCCAAGCCGGCCAGCACGAAGATGCCTTCGCCGACGGGCGTGAACCAGTCCTCACCAGAGTTGTAGACGCCAGGCAGGTCAACGTCGAAGCTTGTCGTGCCCGTACGGTTGCCGTTGTAGTCGTCTTCTTCCATAATGAACACCTGGGCCATGGCCGGTGCGGTGGCCATCATCAGTGCGGCTGCTATTGCGATTATTCTTTTCTTCATCGTATGTTGGTTTTATATTGTTATCGACTTTTTCTTTCGCGTTTAACTTGTTTGGCTGTTAGCTTTTAGCCGTTAGCTATTAGCTAGGTCTTTGCCGAGCTAATAGCTAACAGCTAATGGCTAATAGCTTCTCATCTCACCACAATCTTCTGAACATTCACATTCTGACCGTTGGCCACGCGCATGAGGTAGATGCCGTTGGCGATGCCGTTGAGGCTGACGCGGTTCTGGTCGTTGGTGAGGTTGCTGGTGTAGACCGTGCGGCCCGTCATGTCGGTGACGG
>JBGUNT010000007.1:0-5482 GCA_045117495.1 Candidatus Limimorpha sp.
TCAAATAGGTTGAGGATGATGCCTTCGTGGTATTCGACGACCTCTTTCATCGCTTCGATGCCGAGGTCTCCATTATGCTCCCGAAAGTCGTGAAGGATTTTTTCCAGCATGTTAGTGGTCTTTCCCATGGCCGAGACGATCAGCATGATGTCTTCATCCTTATGTTGGCAGACGATGTGGGTGAGGTTGCGTACGGCATCGGCGTCTTTTACGGAAGCGCCGCCAAATTTATAGATTTTACGTATCATCTTTTTCCGTATTATTCTTTGTTGAGGCTTTGTCTGGCATAAGGGGTCAGATCTTGTGTGGCGAATTCGCCTCTAAGGTATTTGTAATAGCCCGCTACGGCCACCATGGCGGCGTTGTCGGTCGAATAGCTGAGTCGGGGAATAAACACCTTCCAATGGTATTTTTCGCCCAAAGATATCATGGCATCATGAAGGCCTGAGTTGGCACTGACGCCACCAGCGATGGCCACCGTCTTGATGCCTGTCTGCTTACTGGCTTTTACCAGTTTGTTCATCAAAATATCGATGATGGTTCTTTGCACGGAAGCGCAAAGGTCTTCTTTGTTTTCCTCAATGAAATTCGGGTTGACTTTCAGGTTGTCTCGGACAGTGTACAAGATACTGGTCTTCAAGCCGCTAAAGCTGTAATCCAAGTTGGGGATGTTGGGCTTTGCAAAAGAGAAGGCGTCCGGATTGCCTATCTTAGCCAGCTTGTCGATGACGGGGCCACCGGGATATGGAAGACCAAGGATTTTTGCAGTTTTGTCGAAGGCTTCGCCTGCGGCGTCGTCGATGGTTTTGCCAATCACTTCCATGTCGAAATAGTCTTTTACGACAACAATCTGGGTGTGTCCGCCAGAAACTGTTAGGCAAAGGAAAGGAAAGTCAGGCACTTCGGTATGACTGGCATCAGTGGCGAAATGTACCAGAATGTGGGCGTTCATGTGGTCAACTTCGACCATGGGGATGCCTAAAGCAAGTGAAAAAGCCTTGGCAAACGAGGTCCCGACCAATAATGAACCTAAAAGTCCTGGCCCACGCGTAAAAGCGATGGCACTTAATTGTTTTTTATCTATATTTGCAGCCTTTAAGGCTGTGTCGATGACAGGGATGATATTTTGCTGGTGGGCACGCGAAGCCAACTCGGGGACAACACCTCCGTACTGCTCGTGAACCTTTTGACTAGCAATGACATTGGAAAGGACACAAGTGCCTTGGAGCACTGCGGCAGAGGTGTCGTCGCATGATGATTCAATGCCTAAAATGTATTCGTTCATATAGTAAATTTGAAGGGTCAAAATTATCAAAAAAAAGATTATCCATAGCATTTTGATTGTTTTTGTAGTGATACTTTCTATCATTACAAGCCTATTCATCGCCATACAAGACCCTATTATTCAGAAATTTGCCGTTCGGGTGGCTGGTGGTTATCTTTCTGAAAAAACAGGTGCTGAAATCAAGGTAGGCCGTTTGGCTATCATGCCAGATTTTTCGGTGATGTTGGATGATGTATCGGTTAAAGACCTGAGAGACAATAATTTGGC
Source organism: Candidatus Limimorpha sp. (assembly GCA_045117495.1). Lineage (GTDB taxonomy): Bacteria > Bacteroidota > Bacteroidia > Bacteroidales > F082 > Limimorpha. The sequence continues at coordinate 1,553 of JBGUNT010000007.1, forward strand.
AAATATAGGAAGGCTTAGAACGAAAATTCATCTCGGTGACCTTTTAGATGGTGTACTTCATCTGAGCAAGGTGGAGCTTGACGATACGGAAGCCAATCTTATCCAATATCAAGGAGAGGATCATTACAACTATCAATTCTTGGCCGACTTCTTCAGTTCTGATAAGGAGAAAGACCCTGACAAGAAGCCGATGAAAATTATTGTTGACGACATCAACATCAAAGGTCTCGACTTCGTGTTTTGGGACCAGAATTCCTCTGACATGGAGAAGTCCATGAATAACCTGATGGATTATGCTCATATTGATGTTGACGATATCTCTTTGAAGGCTAAGAATTTCTATATGTACGGAGATTCCATTCATGCTATCATCGAAGGCTTGTCGGCGACGGAGCTCAGTGGTTTGGATTTGAAGCATCTTCAAGCCGATGCCACAGTGTCGTCGAAAGGCATTCTATTGGATGGGTTGAAAATGGAAACCAACAACAGCAAGTTTGATTTGGACTTGCACATGCTATATAACGATTACTCAGCTTTCAAGCATTTCGTCGATTCAGTTACTTTTGATGCCACTATCTATCCGTCTGACATCATGTTGTCTGATATAGGTGTGTTTACCCCTGTCATGTACGAGATGCCGGATAGGGTGAAGCTTGAGTGCCGCTTTTCAGGACCTATCGAGCATTTTGAGGTAGGTGACATCAGTGCTGAATTGGGCCAGTCGACCCATTTCCAGGGATACTTGAGTATGCATCCCCTCGATTTCAATCATGGAGAGCATGTCATGAACATTAAGAACATGCAGTTTAATTACGATGATATCGTAAACTTCAAGGTGCCGGGTGCTGGCAATATTCCGTTGCCCGAGTCGCTTCGCGCTTTGGATGGCGGCAATGTTAAGGTGAATTTCAAGGGCTCATACCTCGATTTCATGTCCGACATCGCTTTTGTCTCTGACGTGGGTAACGTGGATGCTTCCATCAATAGGGGGAAGGATGTATATGGAAACAATGAGTTTTCAGGATATGTCAATGCGCAACAAGTTGCCATGGGTGAGATTGCGAAAGCGTCTAAGGTGTTGGGCGACATTGATCTGGATGCCGAGTTTTCTGCCCGATTCCCCAAAAATGGGAGTCCTGAATTGAGTGTGAACGGCAACGCCTATCATGCCAATGTGTTCGGAAATACCATCGACAAAATCAAGTTGGACGGCGATCTCAAGGAAAATCGTTTCAATGGTAAACTCAATGTTAAAGACCCGCTTCTCGATTTGGATTTCAATGGCTTGGTCGATTTCCAAAATGCCAAATACCCCAAGTCTGATTTTGAGGCTGTTATTCATAAGGCCGATCTGAAGGCTCTCAATCTTGTCAAGGACGACTCCATTTCTGTGATCAGTACTCGTATCTATGCCAACATGACGGGCTTCGACATCGATAATCTGGAAGGGACACTTCGTATCGACAGCACAGTCTATCATAATGGCAGTGGCGCGTTTTACATGGATAGTTTCGATGCCAATATTGTGAATGACAACCTGATGCAACGGCGCATCAACTTGAACTGCGACTTCTTCAATTTTGATATGGGTGGGCAGTTTAGTTTTGCTGATATCGTGCCAGTCTTTAAGGAATATGTCAATTCGTTTGTGACGATTCCCAAATGGGAAGGCGACATGGCAAAGTTGGAGAAAAAGAGGCAAAAACACAATACGGAACAGGATTTCTACCTTAATCTGAACTTGAAGGATACGAAACCGTTGAGCCGCTTGTTTATGCCTTCATTGACAATAGCCGACAATACAACGTTGAATGGAACCTTTACCTCACGTTCCAATGCCTTGAACATCACACTGCGTTCAAAATACGTGAAATACGGTGATATTGTTGTCGACAATATTGAGTTGAAGAATTACAATTTCAACAAATCTTCTATTGCACATTTGTCCGTGGATGATGTTTCATGGAGCAAAGTGTCTGAAACGGACACGTTGGAGTTCGGTTTTGACAACCTGTCTTTCCTTACACGAATTGCCAATGACACGGTTTATGGCCATCTCGGTTGGGACGATGATGAGTTGGAGGATCATAATAAGGCGTCTATTGACATGACTTTCCATCCTAATGAGGGAGGTGGCGTGTTTAACCTCACAAAGATGGGTTTGGTTGTCAACGATTCATTGTGGGCGGTTTCGCCTAGTAATTACATTGGATTTGATAAAGGCCGTATTGAAGTGTCGGATCTTGAATTTAGCCACAATAGACAAAAAATCAGAATCGATGGCTATGTGCCTTTGGGTGTGACGGATACTATCGCCTTGGATTTGAATCAATTCGATCTTTCCAACCTGGACCTTCTCTTCCAAAAGTGGGGCTTTGATATTGACGGCTTTGTCACGGGATCGCTACAAGCGGGTAGCTTGAAAGAGAACCCCATGCTCTTGGCTGATGCAATGATTGAAGATGTTGTTGTCAATAATGTGACAATTGGCGATGCCAAGTTGTTGAGCCAATGGGATAATGCCAAAGAGTCGGTTGGGATCGATGCGAGCATTTTCCACAAGAAGAAACAAGCCTTAAGTGTTGTAGGTACCTATTACCCGAGACGAGAAAAAGACAATGTGGACCTTGCCGTCAGGATGGATTCGTTGAATATGTCCGTCATCAATCCTTTTGTTGGCAATGCGGTGTCGCGTGTCAAAGGATATGGCAAAGGCGAGGTCGCGGTGACGGGTTCCATTAATGCTCCCGATTTGAACGGTAAGATAGACATCGTCGATGGCGGATGCAAGGTGGGTTATCTGAACACCTATTATTCGTTCAGTCCCACCATATTGCTAACACCGGAATACATTGGACTGAAGAATTTGGTTCTTGTCGACACGTTGGGTAATTCGGCTCCTGCAGAAGGACGTGTCTATCACAAGGCCTTTAAGGATCTTCGCTTGGACTTGAAAATGCATCCTCGTGATTTCTTGGCTATGGCTACAACGATAAAGGAAAACGATACTTTTTATGGTACTGTGTTTGCCGATGGCGTTGTGAGTGCAACAGGGCCCATCAATGACATCAATTTGAGCATTAAGGCCAAAACCGAAAGGGGCACCAGCCTTGTGTTGCCTTTGAACCGTACTACTTCCATCAAGGAAAACGATTTCATTGTTTTCGTCAACAATGCTTTAGACGAAGAGGAATCTGAAGAAATTGTCGATGAGGTAAAGGCGAAAAGCAATCTCGCCGTCAATTTGGATGTCGATGTAACGGATGCTGCATCTGTAAAATTGTTCTTACCTGGTAATGTGGGTGTTATTGATGCTACGGGAAATGGTAATCTACGACTTGGCACTTCTTCTTCGGATGCCTTGTCGCTTATTGGCAGATATGTCATTAAGGGAGGGCGCTTCCAGTTGAATCTGAAAAATGTGATAACCCGAAACTTCAATTTGAAGTCGGGAGGCACCATTTCTTGGTCAGGCTCGCCCACGGATGGCCGTATCGATGCCACTGGTGCCTATCATGTGAAGGCCGACTTGAGTAGTTTGGGCGTGCAAATCGACTCAACCATGAACATGAACAACAAGGTTAGTGTTGAATGCTTGATTCACCTTAAAGGTGCTCTTCTTAATCCCACCATCACATTTGGAATGAAGTTGCCTAATGCTTCTGAAGATACGCAACAAACTGTCTATTCAATTATTGATACCACCGACCAATCGGTTATGGGAGGCCAAGTGTTGTCATTGTTGCTGCTGGGCTCATTTAATAACACCGGTGGTGGCACTTCCGATTATTTCAATGCTTTTGCCAATAATATGCTTGGTGGCATCTCCTTCGAGATCACACCACATCTTGGCATGAGCCTCAGCCATGATATGGGTAGTGCCAATACCTATGAGGAATGGATGATGTCGCTCAGAAGCGATGTGTTCGA
>JBGUNT010000008.1:0-38727 GCA_045117495.1 Candidatus Limimorpha sp.
TCGGCATTAGGTAGGTTGATGCCAATCGGAGGCGAGGGGAAGCAGTCGCCACCCAAAGTGGTGACGATGATACTTTTGGCTGACACACCCTTGCACTCCTCTTTTTTGAAGCGCGGGTCAACAGGTGAATTGTCCTCAAACCATTGGGCATTCTCACTGATCGTGTTGGAACGCACAGTAGCCTCAAGGTCCTTAAAGTTGACAACCGATTCCCAAGTGGCCTTCATGCCCATTGGGTCGCCATAGTCCTCAATGAAACCATTCACAAAATCGATATGCGAAATGGAATCTTGCACCCATGCGATGTTGTATTCGTCCCAGGTCTTCAGGTCGCCCGTGGTGTAATAGTCAATAAGTTTTTGCGTGTATTTGCGTTGGCTGTCGTTTTCCGCCACTTCGTTGGCTTTCTGGAGCCAGCCGATGATGGCTTGGATGGCTTCGCCATACAGACCGTCAGCCTTGTAGACATCTTCATAGATCTTGCCGTCTTTCTTCACCAGTTTGGAGTTCAGTCCATAGCTAATAGGCTCTGCATCGTTGGGGTTGCGCATCTTGTTGTAGAAGGCTTCCACCTCAGCCTTGCTGATATCACCCTTGTAGAAATTCACAGCCGAATTGGCAATGATGTCATCCTCGCTACTACGGCGCACCTTATAAAGGTCGCGGTCGAAGATCACAGGCGTCAAGAAGGCGATGAAATCGTCGACGGTCTCACTCTCGTTGAGCGGAAGAAGGCCAGTGTCGCTGGCTTTTACCAACTCGGCGAAGTAAGCCTCGCTAATTTCAGGAAAGAACTTATCCTCGGCATAGTGGTGATGGATGCCATTGCTGAAAAAAACACGTTTGGCATATACCAAGAAATTCTGGAATTCAGCGCATTCGCGGTCACCTTGATACGAATTCAGTACAGCCTCGATGGTCTTGCGGATTGCCAGGTTGTACTTGAAGTTCTGGTCGGCGAGGATGTCGCGTCCACATTTTGCAGCTTCGCCCAAATAATAGAGATAACTCTTCTGTTGCAGCGTCAGCTGGTCCCATTCCGGCACCTGATAGCGCATGATCCTCAAGTCGGCGAACTCATCCACCAGATACTTGAATTCTTCTTTAGGCTGTTCGACAGCCTCGTCCTGTTTCGGAGCACAGCCCACGAGAGCAGCAGCCATTCCAATGCAAATCATCAGTTTTTTCATTTTTTGTTGTTATTAGTGATGCTGTTTAAATCCTCGCAAATATACAAAAAAAGGGTAAGCTACTCATATCGCACCGCTACAACCTCCTACCCTTGCTACATTCCTGTCCTGGGGGATTTCAGAGGGAGCTGGTCGTATAAGACTTACCCGATGCAAAAGTACGGACTTTTCTCGGATTGACAAGCAAAAACCAAAAATTTTTACTCGTGCCCGTAGCTTGACCCATCGAAGCAATGCGTACAAAGATCGCATTTCGGCAGGCCTATGGCTTTCACCACGCTTTCCAGCGTGTTGAATTTCAAAGTATCCACACCTATATGTTTGCGGAGCATCTCCATGAGGTTGGCATACTCTTGGGTGGTCGGATCGCAATAACGTTCAACATTTTTGTTATCGTCGCCTTCCAATTCCTTGATGCAACGGCGTGTGATGAGTTCCATGACCGTCTTGGAAGCAGAGAAGTTGAGGAAGGGGCAGCCATAAAGCAAGGGTGGGCAGCTGATGCGGACGTGCACCTCCTTGGCACCATAATCATAGAGCATCTTCACATTGTCGCGCAGCTGGGTACCACGAACGATGGAGTCGTCGCAGAATGCCACCTTCTTCCCTTCCAGCAAGGCTCGATTCGGAATCAGCTTCATCTTAGCGACATGTTCGCGTTGGCTCTGGTTGACAGGCATGAAGCTCCTCGACCAGGTAGGCGTGTATTTCACCACACCACGAAGGTATGGGATTTTGCGCACATTGGAATAGCCCAAGGCCATGCCGATGCCAGAATCAGGGATGGCAGAGACGTAATCAATATCAATGTAATCCTGTTTGCCCATCTCACGGCCTTCGTTATAACGGGCTTCCTCCACGTTGACACCCTCGTAATCGGAGGCTGGGAAGCCGTAATAGATCCAAAGGAAAGAACAAACCTGTTTCTTGGGACTTGGTGCCAAAAGTTGTTGAACGCCATCAAGCGTAACCTTGACGATTTCACCAGGCGCCACATTATAGCAGGTCGAATAATCGAGGTTGATATAGCTATGGCTCTCTGAAGCGAGCACATATCCTTCTTCGCTCTTACCAATAACAATAGGAGTGCGGCCGTAATAGTCGCGAGCCGCAATGACACCGTCTTCCGTAAGGATGAGCATCGAGCATGATCCCTTCACCTTACTATATACGTTCTTGATACCATCTACGAAGTCTTCACCTTGAGTGATGAGCAGCGCCATCAACTCTGTAGGATTGGTGAATCCCATGCTCAACTCGGCGAAATGCTGACGCTGGTCAAGGCAATGATTGACCAATTCATCCAGATTGTTGATTTTAGCCACTGTGCAGAGGGCAAATCTACCAAGGTGAGAATTGACAATGATGGGCTGAGCATCCGTGTCGCTGATGACGCCAATGCCCATGTTGCCAACAAATTTATTCAACTCATCACTGAATTTGGTGCGGAAATAAGTGTTTTCGATGTCATGAATCGAACGGTAGAAACGATCATTGTCGTGAGTAACCAAGCCAGCACGCTTGGTGCCGAGATGTGAGTGATAATCAACGCCATAGAACAAATCTCTAGCGCAAGAGTTTTTTAGTACAGTACCGAAGAAGCCTCCCATTGTAATTATTATTGTATTAAAAGGTTATAAAACAAAAAACATCTGCGGGAATCATCCCGTAGATGGACTGCAAATATAGAGATTTTCATTTTAGTTCGACAACATTTTTGTATTTTTGCACGATTTTTTTGTAATTATATGATACTCAAACTCTATCCTACCAATCCTAATCCACGTTACGTCAAGATGATTCTGGAATGCTTGGCTGATGGTGGTACCATCATCTTCCCGACCGACACTTTGTATGGTCTCGGAGGCTGTATCAACAACCAACGCACCTTGGAACGCATCTGTCAGATTAAGGGAATCAAGAAAGAAAAAGCCAATTTCTCATTCATCTTTCACGATCTCAGCATGTTAAGTGAGTTCACAAAGCCTATCAACAACGATGTGTTCAAGATGATGAAACGCAATTTGCCAGGTGCTTTCACTTTCATTCTTGAGGCTAATAACAATATCCCCCGCATCTTCCAAAGCAAGAAGAAGACCATCGGTATTCGTATCCCCGACCAACCCATCATCACAAACATCGTAAAAGAATTCGGTTCACCCATCATGACCACTTCATTGTCTGACGAGGAAGACGAGATCAACCCTTACCTTACTGACCCCGAAGAGATCTACGACCGCTACAAGGACCTGGTTGACATCGTCATCGATGGCGGTGCGGGTGAGAACGAGGAGAGTACCGTCATAGATTGTACTGACAATGAGATAGTTATCATCCGTCAAGGCAAAGGCATCCTCGATGAATGAAAAAAAAATCCTACGGAAAGGAAATCATAACGAAAAAAGTAGTACTTTTGCAGCCGCAAAAAGGATGACTCGGTAGCTCAGCAGGTAGAGCACAACACTTTTAATGATGGGGTCCTGGGTTCGAGCCCCAGCCGGGTCACCAACAAAAATCCCTGATCGTTAGGTCAGGGATTTTTTTTATCACTTCTTCCAATTCATGACTTTTAGCTTATGGCGCCTTCCGTTGTCTTTATAGGCGTTTCGCATGGCCTCATTGTCGATGGTATAGTCCGTATTCAGCACCCGGTTGTCCAAGGTATGGGCGAACAACCAATCATAAGTTTGGTCAAGATAAAAGATACGCGCCAATCGGGTATGGTTGACCTTGGGCAACAAGTCAAAAAGCAGCAGTGGAGAAGGCCCACAGGCACGCATGCTTTTCACCACCTTTGTTGAGCAACTGGCAGGCACTGCCGAGTCAGCCGTACCATGGATGATCCACAAAGGCACTTCGTTCAGTCCACACAAATCCTTGACCGTGGCGCCACCACAGAGCGCCATGGCTGCCGCCACCTGTTCGGGATAGGTGGCTACAAAATCAAGCACGCCATAACCGCCCATACTCATGCCCACCACATACAAACGGTTTGTATCCACAATATAATGCTGTTTCACCCAACCATAAACATCCATCACCTTTTGGGGATTCCATCCATTAGAAGTCTGGGGGGCAACGACAATGGCATCGATGTCGCAACCTTTCTCAAGCGCATCGACGCAACCATAACGGCGCACCATTGACAAATCGTTTCCGCTCAGGCTTTTGCCATGAAGGAACATGATCACAGGCTTGGCGGTGGAATCAGCAGCAGAATAACCGTCAGGAAGATAAAGCCAAAAATCATATCCATTGCTGATGCAGCCTCGACACGAGTACAGTTGTGCCCATGACAAGAGAGGCATAAAACAAATGAGGATAACAGCAAGTTTCTTCATGAGAAGCGCAACTCGGCTTATTTATAAAGGTCGCCAGGCGTATACACATCGTAAGGTGGCATCGTGGTCGGATCTAGGTTTTTATAGGTACCATCCACCTGTATTCTCTCTTTCTTGAGAACATAATGGCGGCAAAACCACATGAGGTCATCAACGGTTAAAGGTCCGCCAGCAGCCACGCTATGCCCATAGCCCTCAAAACGGCGGGCAAAATAGGGATAACCAAACTTCACAAAACGATCCGCCAATGCATCGGTGCCGAAGAAGCCTATATTCATGAATTTGATTTGCTTGTAGGGCACCAGCCTATCGGCCATGCCGTGATACAACATTGTAGGTGCCGGATCGTGGTTATTATATTTCACTTTCCCTTCACGTGAGAAGATGGCACCGGCATACGACACCACACCTGCCAAGTGGAAGTCCTCAGGCAAGATACTAGAATTCAACAACCCGTTGCACATAGCGTAATCCGTTTGCAACGAGGTGATGGCACCAGCGCTGGAGCCGACCATCATGATCAAATTCTTGTTTACCTTCAGTTCATTGGAGTGCTCCAACAAATAGGCGATAGCCGATATGGCATCTTCCGTTGCCATATTGATGGCATTCTCCAAGGGGTCAGTATTGAAAACACCAAGATTCTTGGCGCCTTTCAAGCCGAGACGATAGTCGATGGCAGCTACCATGAATCCCTCGTCAACGAGTTGCTTGAAATAGGCCTTTTCGAACTTGCCGTCACGATTGCCACCGATAAAACCACCACCAAAGACATAGACCACACATATCGTGCTGTCATTGACTTGTTCAGGCGTATAGAAATCCATATAAAGCTGAAGCGTATCTCGTTCAGCATATTGATAGGTCTTCATGTCCTGGGCGAAACCACCCCAAGCCATGACAAAAAGCAAAAGCAGGAGAAAAATCCTTTTCATTACTGATGGGTTTTATAATACTCTTTTAGGAAGTCAGGCAACTGACGCACAGCAGCCTGTTCCCTCCATTGTTTCCGAACCTCTTGGGCAGGTACGCCGAACACAGCCTTGCCCGGCTCAATGTTCTTGTCAACAGCAGAAGTCGCCAATACCACGGCTCCCGTGCCGATGACCAAATCCTTGTTGATACACACACGCCCCCAAAGAATCACGTCATCCTCAATGCGCGTTACGCCAGCGATAGCGGCATGAGCCCCGATGAGACAGTTGTGTCCGATATAACTGTCGTGACCAATCTGACAGTGGTTATCCAATTTGGTACCACTTTCGATGATAGTGTCGGAGGTAACACCTCTGTCGATACTACAAAGGGCACCAACTTCCACATCGTCGGCGATGACCACGCGACCAAAGGACTCGAACTTCTTGAAGCCTTCGTTGCGACGCTGGAAATAATAGCCATCTGCCCCAATGACGCTACCAGAATGGATGATGACATTGTCGCCGATCACACAGTGGTCGTAGATGGTCACGTTGGGGTGGATGAGGCAGTTCTTCCCGATGACGGTATGATGTCCGACAAAACTACCCGGCATAATGAGCGTACCCTCTCCGATCTTGGCCGAGTCGCTGATAGGCTGCGTCTGAGGCTCGAAGGGACGAAAATGTCGCATGAGACGGACAAAGGCATCGAAAGGATCGGCATGAAGCAGCAAGGCCTTGCCTTCGGGACATTCCACCTCTTTGTTGATCAGCACAACAGTAGCTGCAGAGTTGAGAGCTTTTGCATAGTATTTGGGGTGGTCGACAAAAGTGATGTCGCCCATTTCCACCTTGTGAATTTCATTCAAGCCAGTCACAGGAAAATTGGCAGGTCCAATATATTTGGCATCAATAAGTTCTGCAACAGTTTTAAGGGTGGTTTTCTGTATTTTCATCGGAAAGACGTTTTATGATATCGGGAGCAAAAATACAAATAATTCTGAAAAACAAAAAAAGCGCAGTGCCCTTATGGGCTCCTGCGCTTTCTTAATCAATGTGTTGGCTTAGGCCTTCACGCGTTCGCAATACTCACCCGTGCGGGTGTCAACGCGAATCAGGTCGTCAGTGTTGATGAACAACGGCACGCGAACCATGGCTCCTGTCTCGACGGTGGCTTCCTTCAGAGCGTTGGTGGCGGTGTTACCCTTCTCACCAGGCTCGGTGTAGGTCACTTGGAGAACAGTCTTCACCGGCATTTCGGCGAAGAGGATGGTCTCAGTGCTGGCGTCGACGATAACATCAACGATATCGTTTTCCTTCATGAACTTCACACCTGTGATGTTTTCACCTGCGATCGGAATCTGGTCGTAGGTCTCAGTGTGCATGAAGATAAAGTCTTCGCCTTCTTTGTAGAGGAACTGATAAGGACGGTGCTCAACGCGGACATCCTCCAGCTTCACACCGATGTCGAAACGCTTTTCCAAAACGTTACCGCTCATAACGTCCTTCAGTTTGATACGCATGATAGTGTTGCCCTTACCAGGCTTAACATGTTGGAAGTCAATGCAGAAATAAATCTTTCCATCCATTCTGATAGCACTTCCAATCTTTACATCTTGACTTAACATAGTAGGTTCGATTTTATAAATTTATACTTCAAATATCAGATTTTGAAGGTGCAAAGATATAAAAAAATATTTTTACGAACACTGAACAACAAAAAATCGTAATTTTACCGCATAATTCTAAACTGTTTATTATGAGAAAACAACATCTATTTCTGTTAGCCATGATTACCTGTTCAATCGTATCGTGCAACACACAAAAGCCTGAGACTGAGCCAAAAGGCAAAGACAAAATCGGCCCAACTGAAGTCACACTACAGTCGGACATCATGACGCCCGAAGTGCTGTGGAGCATGGGCCGTATCGGCGAATACAGCCTCTCGCCCGACCACTCGCAAATCGTTTACAACGTCACCTACTACAGCGTACCTGAAAATCGCAGCGGTTCCACCTTGTATATAATGAATGCCGACGGCAGCGACAACCGCGTCCTTTCGAACTCGAACCAAAGCGAATACAGCCCGCAGTGGCGTCCCGACGGCAAGAAGATCGGCTTCCTCTGCCCTAACAGCGACGGCGTGATGCAGCTTTGGGAGATCAACCCCGACGGCACAGGCCGCCAGTGCGTCTCCAACGAGGCCGACGACATTAACGGTTTCCTCTATTCACCCGACTGCCAGCAGGTCATCTTCACCAAGGAAGTGAAGCTGAAAGAGACCGTGGCCGACATCTATCCCGACCTCGACAAGTCATCGGGCCGCATCAACCACGACTTGATGTACCGCCACTGGGACCAATGGGTCGACACTTACGGACACATCTTCGTAGGCAACTTCAGCAGCGGCAAAATCGAGGCTTCGTTTGACGCAATGCAAGGCGAGCAATGGGAAGCTCCTGTACGTCCCTTCGGCGGCATGGAACAAGTGCAATGGCTACCCGACGGCAAGAGCTTCGTCTACTGCTGCCGTAAAAAGGTCGGCAAGGAGTACGCCCTATCGACCAACACCGACATCTACCAATACATCATCCTGAGCGGCGAGTGCAAAAACCTCACCGAAGGCATGATGGGCTATGACCTCAACCCCGTCATCTCACCCGACGGCAAATTCATGGCTTGGGAGAGCATGGAACGCGACGGCTACGAGAGCGACAAACAACGCCTCTTTGTGATGAACCTCGAGACCGGCGAGAAGACCGACTACTCGGCCAAGTTCGACCAATGCTGTACGGGCTTCAGCTGGGCCGATGACAGCAAGACTCTCTATTTCATCAGCGATGCCTACGCCACCGACCAACTTTACGCCCTCAACATCGAGAGCGGTGAAATCAAGAAACTAACAGAAGGCCAACACAACTACATCTCGGTGCAATACAATGGTGACAAGCTGATTGCTGGTCGCCAGTCGATGAGCCACCCGACGGAGCTCTTCAGCGTCGACCCCACCACGGGCGAAGCCACACAAATCACCACCGTAAACGACAAAATCTTTGCACAACTCACCATGGGTGACGTGAAGGAACGCTGGGTGAAGACCACCGACGGCAAAGATATGCTTGTGTGGGTCATCTACCCGCCCCATTTCGATGCCAACAAGCAATACCCTGCTCTGCTCTACTGCGAGGGCGGACCGCAGAGCACCGTGAGCCAGTTCTGGTCGTACCGCTGGAACTTCCAAATGATGGCTGCCAACGACTACATCATCGTTGCCCCCAACCGTCGCGGCTTGCCCGGCTTCGGTCAGGAATGGCTTGAAGAAATCAGCGGTGACTACGGCGGACAGTGCATGAAAGACTACCTGAGTGCCATCGACGAACTGAAGAAAGAACCTTACATCGACGAAAACCGCCTCGGTGCCGTGGGTGCTAGCTTCGGTGGCTTCAGCGTGTACTGGCTGGCTGGCCATCACGATGGTCGTTTCAAGGCCCTCATCGCCCATGATGGTATGTTCAACTTAGAGGCACAATACCTCGAGACCGAAGAGATGTGGTTCGTCAATTGGGACCTCGGCGGCCCCTTCTGGGACTGGAACAACCCCACCGTGCGCAAGACCTATGCCAACTCGCCCCACCTCTTCGTCGACAAATGGACCGCGCCCATCCTTGTCATCCACGGCGGCTTGGACTACCGTATCTGCTTCACGCAGGGCATGCAGGCCTATAACGCCGCCATCTTGCGCGGCCTCGATGCCGAGTTCCTCTATTTCCCCGACGAGAACCACTGGGTGCTGAAGCCGCAGAACGGCGTGCTATGGCAACGGAGGTTCTATAATTGGTTGGATAAATACCTGAAATAGTAAAAAAGGCGGGCTTGTCCCGCCTTTTTTATTGTCTTTGTCGCACTACTTCGAAGCAAACGATGCCCGTGGCCACCGAGACATTCAATGAATCGATGTCGCCAGGCATGGGAATCATCAGGTGGCCGTCAAGTCGTTTAAGGTAGGCGGGGCTAATGCCGTCCTCCTCCGAGCCCATCATAACGCAGAGCGGACCAGTGAGGTCGGCTTTCCAAAAGCTTTCTTGTGCCTTCTCAGTGAAGCCCACCACACGCAGGCCACTAGCCTTCAGGAAATCGATGGCGTCTTTCAAGTTTTCCACACGACACACATTAATTAAGGAAAGTGCACCTGCCGATGTCTTCATCGCATCTCCATTGATGAGGGCGGAACCATGGTTCGGAATGACAATGGCATCCACACCGGCGGCGTATGCCGTACGGGCGATGGCGCCGAAATTGCGCACGTCGGTCACGCGGTCGAGCATCAGGATGAAGGGGTCGCGGCCATCCTCAAACACCATCTGCACCACCTTCTCCAAAGGCTGGTATTCGATGGGACAGATGAAAGCCACCACGCCCTGGTGGTTCTTGCGCGTCAGGCGGTTCATCTTCTCGATAGGAACGAATTGTACGGGAACGCCGTTGGCACGGCATGTGTTGGCAATCTCCGAGATCTCAGGAGAGCGCGTCCCTCCTTGAATATACACTTTCTCTATCTCCTTTTGTGAGCGAATCAGTTCCAACACGGGATGGATGCCGAACACCATATTGTTCTTGTAGTTGTCTTCCATGGCTTAAATTTTCTGCAAAAATAGAGATTTTTCCAACAAAAGACCTATATTTGCATCATCATATAAATTCAATGCCATGAAATACAAACTCATCATCGCACTGACCCTGCTTTTATCCGGGATGCAAATGCAAGCCCAAATCAAGGAACCAACACCTGTCTCAGGCCACGCGTTGACAAAGGAATACATAACACGCAATCTCGTTTATCCGCAAAATGAACTTGAACAAGGCAACAGCGGCAAGGTCGTCATTGGGCTCCATACGGATGCCAAGGGAAATGCCAGCCAATACACAGTGAAGTCAAGCTTCAGTGAAGAGGCTACCCCTATGGCTCTTCATCTGGTAAAAACCATCCTTTGGAAGCCGGCCATCATCAATGGCCTGCCATCGGATTACGATATCGACTATGAAGTTGATTTCCTTGCCAAAAGCTACAAACGGTATTGGAAACGGCACGAACGGCTAACGGCTCCATTGACCTTGGAAGCCGATACTTCCTATAAAATCTATGAATACCGCCAACTGGAAGAAGTCGCTAAACCTTATTTTGCCAACGGTGGCAACATGGCAAACTTCATTTACAGCAACATGAAATACCCTGCCGAGGCCAAAGAGCGTGAGATACAAGGCACAGTACGCCTGAGTTTCGTGGTGGAAACCGATGGCAGTGTATCAAACATCGTCGTCGTCAACTCAGTGGGCGGCGGCTGCGACAATGAGGCGGTTCGTCTTCTCCAAAAAACCATTTGGATTCCTGCTGAGAAAAACGGAAAATATGTTCGTAGCACGAATATACAAGATATAACCTTCAGCATAGGGAAACGCAACTTCCAAGACGGAAATAGTTATTAAACCATCAAATAAATCATAAAATGAAAAAAGTTCTATTCACTTTTTTGGCTATCTTAATAGCCCTCGTTTCTTTTGCACAGGATGAACAACCCCAAGGCTGGAGCCATAAAGGCAACATCGGCCTGAATTTTGGCCAAAGCTCTTACACCAACTGGGCAGCAGGTGGTCAAAACGCAATCAACTGGCAAGGCCTATTCAACTATGGCCTCTACTATCTCAATGGTAATTTCAAGTGGGATAACACCTTAACTACCGCCTTAGGCTATAGTTATTTCAACTTCAAGCAAAAGCCCATCAAGACCGACGACAAGATCGAGTTCACTTCCTTGGCTGGCTTGAAAGCCTCAGAACATCTCAACTATGCCGCCGAGTTAGCCTTCCGCTCGCAGTTTGCCTATGGCTTCGACTACTCCAAGGACTCCACAAACTACATCTCACATTTCCTCGCCCCGGCCTACATCAGTTTGGGTCTCGGTGTGGAATGGGTACCTAACCCCCACTTCTCACTCTACTTCTCCCCCATCACTGGCCGCATCACCATCGTTAACGACGACCGGTTAGCGGAAGAAGGAGCTTTCGGCGTCAACTCCTTGGATGCCAACGACACCACCCAACATGCCAAGAACGCCAAGATGCGTTATGAATTTGGCGCCCGTGCCGTGGCCAAGTTCCAATACCCCCTCGCGAAGAACATCGACTTCAACTCGAAACTGGAACTCTTCTCCAACTACCTCAACCACCCCGAACGCGTCGACGTCGACTGGCAGAACATGCTTGTGCTGAAGGTCAACGACTGGCTCAACGCCAACCTTGCCACACATCTCATCTACGATTACGACATCCCATTCTACGATGAAGCTGGTGTGAAAATCGAAGGTTCCAAGGTCCAGTTCAAAGAAGTGCTGGCCATCGGTTTCATGGTCAACCTGAAATAAGCATGAAAAGAATCGGCATCCTATCTGACACCCATTGCACCCTCATCCCGCAGCTCTTCGACTTCTTCAAGGATGTCGATGAATTGTGGCATGCAGGCGACATTGGCAATATCGAAACTGCCGACGCCTTGGCGGCATTCAAGCCTTTGCGGGCTGTACATGGTAACGTCGACGACCATACCGTACGTTTGCAGTATCCCGAGGACCTGTTTTTTCAGGTGGAAGATGCCAATGTTTACATGACACATATCGGCGGCTATCCAGGACATTATATGCCCGAAGTACGTCATATCCTGCAAGAACGGAAGCCCGACCTTTTCGTTTGTGGCCATTCCCATATCTTAAAGGTGATGTACGACAAAAAACTCGACCTGCTCCACATCAACCCGGGAGCATCGGGCCATTCGGGGCCTCATAAACAAATCACATTCATCCGCATGGTTGTTGACGGCAAAACCTTCAAGGATTTGGAAATCTTCGAGCTCGACCGTCACAAAGCCATCTGAAACGAAAAGGCCGACTCTGAAGAGCCGGCCTTTTCGTTTTTCATTTCAATTGAGGAATCAACGGATACGATCCATCGACCTAACTTTCTTGATATCCTTCTTCATCCCCATTGCAGCTGCAACCGACAGCAACAAGGCAGCAAGCGGAAGGAAAGCACCTGCTTTGAAAGTAGGCATTGCGCCAATGGGCGTTCCGATCACGCGAATGTAATAGGCAAACACCACAGCGATCCAGGCCACGATAATAACAATGTTGATGCGAGCCACCTTATACAGGTTGACAAACTGATGCAACTTAACAGCACGAAACAGGCCTATCGCCAGATAAAGACCCAAAAACACTGCAGTGATAGTCAAAATCAGCACGGGAAGACTAAACAAATCCTTGTACGGCGTCTCCCCATCAGGAAGCATGGATTCTACACCAAACACATTGAAACGGAAGATGTCGGTCTCTCCAAAATAGGTTGCCAACGGGAAAAAGAACAACAAGGCAAACAATACGGCCGACAAGAAGAAGAATACAGATTGCAATCTTTGTGACATAGTAGTACTTTTTAAAAACCTGCCGCAAAGATACAATTTTACTTCAAAACCAAAACATAGGTGGGTTTTTTTGGCACTAATGTCATGAATAACAAGGAAAAATAATGCTTTTATTTGTAAAACACTTGGTGGAATAAAAAAAATTCATATCTTTGCACCGCTTTTACCAATCAACCAGAACTATTCTAGTAAAAGGTTTCCTATTAATTTATTGTCTCACGATTCGTATTCCGTTCGGAATAATCAGATCAATCTTTTAATCTATGTATAACATTTTTGAACTTAATGAGAAATCATTAGAAGACCTCAAACTCATTGCCATTGAAATGGGAATTGATGATGAGAACAAGGACAGAACCCAGTTGGTTTATGACATCATCGACCATCAAGTGGACCACCCTGACATCAAGAAAGCTCCCAACACTGCAGCCAAAGCAAAAAAGACCAAGAACCAGAAAAACGAAAAAGCAGCCAAGGAAGACCGACCCGTCGCAGAACAAAAAGACAAAAACAAAGCTGACGACAATCAGCCCAAAAACGATATCACAACCGAAAATAACCAACCAGAATCGCTTGCCAAACGCGGCAAACGTCCAAGAATCAACAAAAACCAAGAATCAGCAACCGTCGAAAGTCCTGTTGAACGCGTCATTGACGCAATGCCGCTTGCCAACGAAGTGACCAAGGCGGAAACAAACAGCCAGCCGACTCCCAAGGAAGAAACCATACAAACCGATCAACACGACAAAGGTGGCGAAGAGAAAAAACGTCAAGGCAACGAAAAATACGAAAACCGCAAAAAACGGAAACGCAACAACGAAACCGTTAACGACACTCCGACAGAAAAAGAGTCCAACGCCGAATCATCGACAGCTTCTGAAGAAAACCATGTCGAAGAAAGACCTTTCAAGGAGAGACGCGACAGAAACGAACGAAACGACAAAAACGAAAAGCATGAGAAAAGCAGAGACGAAATCCTCAGTCTCTTTGACGCAACCGTTCAAGCCGAGGGCGTACTCGAAATCATGCCGGAAGGGTTCGGATTTCTCCGCTCTTCCGATTACAATTACCTCTCCTCCCCTGACGACATCTACGTCTCACAGTCTCAAATCAAATTATTAGGATTAAAGACTGGCGACACCATTTTAGGCGCCATCAGGCCTCCCAAGATTGGCGAAAAATTCTTCCCTCTCGTCAAAGTCGACTACATCAACGGACGTAAGCCCGAAGAAGTACGCGACCGCATACCTTTCGACTTCCTCACCCCATTGTTCCCCAATGAAAAATTCAACATCACTGGACACAAAGGCTGCACCATCTCGACCCGTATCATGGACCTCTTCGCCCCCATCGGCAAAGGCCAGCGCGGTTTGATTGTTGCACAACCCAAGACAGGTAAGACCGTCCTGCTGAAAGACGTTGCCAACGCCATCGCTGCCAACCATCCCGAAGTATACCTCATCATCCTACTCATTGACGAGCGTCCAGAAGAAGTCACCGACATGCAACGCAGCGTCAACGCGGAAGTCATCGCCTCCACTTTTGACGAGCCTGCATCTAAGCATGTTCAAATCGCTAATATCGTCCTAGAAAAAGCCAAACGTCTCACCGAATGTGGACATGACGTGGTTATCCTTCTTGACTCTATCACCCGTCTGGCTCGCGCCTACAACACTGTGTCGCCTGCCTCTGGCAAGGTGCTCACTGGCGGCGTGGAAGCCAACGCTTTGCAGAAACCGAAACGCTTCTTCGGTGCTGCCCGTAAGATCGAAAACGGCGGATCGCTCACCATCTTAGCCACCGCCCTCATCGACACTGGCTCCAAGATGGACGAAGTCATCTTCGAAGAATTCAAGGGCACCGGTAACATGGAGCTGCAACTCGACCGCCGTCTGTCGAATAAGCGCATCTTCCCGTCCATCGACATCGTGGCATCGGGTACGCGCCGCGACGACCTCCTCGTTGACGAACGCACCTTGGCACGCGTTTGGGCATTGCGCAACCACTTCGCCGACATGACGCCCGTTGAAGCCATGGAATTCCTGAAAGACAGAGTGGCCAAGACCATCAACAACGAAGAATTCTTGATGAGCCTCGACAAATAATCAATTCAAATGAAAAAGTGGTGCGGTTTTTGCTGGACCACTTTTTTGTTTTTATAACAGACCCATGAGGAAAGTCTTAATCCTTTTTACCACCATACTGCTGGTCTTGCAACTGCAAGCACAAGATGTCGAACTGCTCGCTCGCATCAAAGCCACCAACGGTAAAATAGAATCATTTGTAGCCGACCTGTCGAACACTTCAGGGAAAGCGTCAAAAACCACCACACAAAACGGGAAGCTCTATTTTGCGTCGCCTAAAGAATTCGCTGCGCAATTTACCACGGGGAAACACATGATCGTCAACGAGAAAAGCCTCAAGATGAACATCGGCGTCTTTAACGGCACCTTCAAGATCAAAGATGGAGGCATGATGCAATCGCTGAGCAATATTTTCCTTTATGGATTCCAAGGCCGCATCCAAGACTTAGCCAAAGAAAACGATTACAGCCTGAGCACCAGGACCGACGCCAACTACCATATCGTTACAGGCACAACCAATAGAAAAAAGCTGATTGGAATCGGCTACAAAACCGTAATATTCAAATACCATACCGACAACTTGCTTCTCAAGGAAATCTCGCTGATCAGTTATAGCGGCAATGTGGACACCTACACCATCTCAAATGTCAAGTATAACGTGCCCGTAGACAAAAAAACGTTCCAGTTTTAGGCATACAGCGCCTTCAAGTCATCGGTCGTAAGGCCATTGAAGTCGCCCGAACTCATAAAAGCACCAATGACATTGTGTTGTTGGCCCATTTGCAATAAGGCAACAAGCTCTGCCTTATTGTGGACAACCTTCAAATCAGGACGGCCAAAGCCTTCCATAATTCGTTCATCAGGCATCAACTCCAGCTTCTTAATGGCCACAGCATGCGGGTCATAGAAGACGATGGCGGTGTCGGCAAGCTTCAAGGCATCATGGTAATGATTGATGAAGACCTCGCTGAGGCTGCTGTAGGTATGTAGCTCAAAAACCGCAATCAGATGTTTTGTAGGAAATTGCTCGCGCAGAGCTTTCACGCTGGCATTCACCTTTGAAGGTGCATGGGCGAAGTCGCGGAAGATGAAGTTATCACCATTGTCGAACAGCAATTCCAAACGTCGCGCGGCACCTTTAAAGGATGCGATGGCATCATAGAATTGGGCGTCGTTGACACCCAATTGCTGGCACACCAAGCGTGCTGCATTGATGTTTTTCATGTTATGACTGCCGAACACACCTACTTCCCTCCTACTGCCATCGGGCAACAACAACGTGGTCTTCATGCCATCGCTCTCGAAGGGATGCACGCCATAGCCAAAGGCCTGGCATTGAGCACCTTGAGCAATCTTTTCAGCTTCCATGTCAGTCTGGTCATAAATCAAGCATCCACCAGGCTCAATGGTGCGAACGAAGATGCGAAACTGCTCCAAATAATTGTCGAAAGTCGGAAACACGTTGACGTGATCCCAACCGATGCCGCTGATGACGGCGACATGAGGATGATAATGGTGGAACTTGGGAACCCGGTCTATGGGTGAAGTGAGATATTCGTCGCCTTCCATGACCATGTATTTCGCTGTCTCGCTGAGGCGCACCATCACATCGAATCCCTCCAACTGCGCCCCAACCATGAAATCGGTCTCGATGCCGACTTTCTGAAGCACATGAAGAATCATGGAAGTGATGGTCGTTTTACCATGGCTACCGCCTATGACAATACGAGTCTTGTCCTTGCTCTGCTCATAGAGATACTCAGGATAAGAATACACCTTTAGTCCCAGCTCTTGGGCACGGACCAGCTCCGGATTGTCGATACGTGCATGCATTCCAAGAATAACAGCATCATACGATTTGTCAAGCTTATCAGGATACCAGCCCCATTGCGGTGGAAGAATGCCTTCATTGGCAAGACGCGACTTAGAAGGCTCGAAAATCTCATCATCTGAACCCGTGACTTCATAACCCTTGCGATGTAAGGCGATGGCGAGGTTGTGCATAGCACTGCCTCCTATAGCGATAAAATGAACTTTCATAGCGTAATCGTTTTGATTGCGCAAAGATAAGTAAAAATGAACGACTTCTTTTTATCTGGATTATTTTTTCAAAACCATCAATGCAACTTCGCTCTCTTGATGAGATAACTCGTCAGTACCTGGTTGTAATCCTTATTAATATCGGCCTCCACATAGTCAATTTGATACTGATAGCAGTGATGCAACAAGGCTTCCTTGCGTTCGGCCATTATTTTTTTATAGGTTTCCTGAACCTCTATGGGATTGAGTTTCAGTATATCGCCCGACTCCAAATCGACAAAACGATACGGGCGGTTCTCAAAGTCCAAATTCTGTTCCAAATTGCTATCGAAGACATGGAACAGGATGACCTCGTGTTTGTTATATTTCAAATGTTCCAACGCCTCGAACATAGGCTGATAGTCATCAAGACCGTCGAGCATGTCGGTGAATATCACCACAAGACTGCGACGATGCGTCATCTCTGCGATTTGGTGCAAGCATTGTGGTGTCGAGGTTGTCTTGCGATTATTTTTGTCATAGGTGTCAATAAGTTTTTCCAGCTCGCTATAAATCAACTTATTGTGCACATTTGACGACTTAGCTGGCTCGTGAAACGCTATTGTCTCGTCAAACAGGTCCAAGCCTACAGCATCGCGTTGACGTCGCATCAGTTCCATCAGCGAGGCGGCTGCATAGATAGAGAAAAAAAGCTTGTTGGGATGCTCGAAGTCAATCTTCTGCCTCACAGGGAAACACATGCTTGAGCTTTGGTCGATGACCAACTGGCAACGCAGGTTGGTTTCCTCCTCGTAGCGTTTCACGAAGAGTTTCTCTGTACGGCCATACAACTTCCAATCGATATGGCGAATGGGTTCGCCTGTATTGTACAAGCGATGTTCGGCAAACTCAACAGAAAAACCGTGGAAGGGACTCTTATGTAAACCAGTGATGAATCCCTCCACGATTTGACGTGCCAAGAACTCCAAGCTGCCGAATTGCGTCAGCCGGTTCCTATCGATTGAAAAGTCCAATTAGAACAGCTTTTCAAGTTTCTCCACAAACACTTTCTTGGGAGCAGCACCGACATTTTTGTCTACAGGTTGTCCGCCCTTGAAGAAAAGGACCGTGGGGATGTTCATGATGCCAAACTTGGCGGCGGTGTCGGGGCATTCCTCAACGTCGCATTTAACGGCAATCATCTTGCCTGCATATTCTTCAGAAATCTCGTCTACAATAGGTTCAACCTTCTTGCAAGGACCGCACCAAGTAGCGCCAAAGTCCACCATCACAGGAAGTTCAGATTTAAGGACGACTTCTTCAAAACGGTCGTCAGTCATTTGGATTACTGCCATAGTCTTATTGTTTAGAATGAATAATTTACTCGGTTATTGTTTAAAGCGTGCAAAGATAATAATATTTTCCAACATCGCTATTTCAAGTCAAATTCAACAAAGCTCATCTTCTCCAACAGGGGGAGTAACTCTTGAGCGTTGACAGTGCCTCTATAAGGCGTCAGGTTGCATGACTTCTTGTTGATAGGGTCGTACAAATGGATTTTATAATTCTGTTTTCCAGAATTCCCTTTCATGGTCTTGACAAACTCCTTCATATCTGACTCGTTCATCTCGGATACATTCAGTTTGAGATAAACCGTCTTGGAGGTAGTCTCCAACAAAGAATCCAACAATCGTGCCTCGGTAAACCTCACCTCAAGCGTTTGTGGCATTAGGTTCGGGTCTTGCCCCGCCCTCGGGTAAGGCTTATCCAAAGTTCCATTAAGCAACACAAAAGAATTGACCGTCAACAGATTTCTGCAATTCAAATAATTTTCTCTGAACAAGCTGAATTGTAAGGCGCCACTCTGATCCTCAATGGTAAACCTACCATAGGGATTACCGTTTTTGGCCGTATATTCCTCTGCTTTAGTGATTTGTCCACCCAGATGGACGGCGCGTCGTATGTTTTTCTCAGGATCATTCATGGCAGCCTTCAGCGTCTCTACATTACAATTGGCGAAGTAGCGCAAGGGCAGATGATATACCTCCATGGGATGAGAGGAGATATAGAATCCCAAAGCCTCTTTTTCCATCTCCAATTCCTTCATCTTCGACCAAGGTTCACAAACGGGCAAGGGCATGGTAAAGATCTCCTCCGTTTCGTCACCATCAAATCCAAAGAGATCCATCTGTGACGAGTTTTTACGCTCGTTGAAAGAAGCTACCATACGCATGGCTTTCTCAGAGAACGAGGAGGTTTCGTTAGGCGCGATATAGAACAACATGGCACGATGGAAACCCTTGAAGCTATCGAAACAACCAGCCATTCCCATGCTCTCCAAGGCTCTGACGTTAAGACCTTTATCCGCAACTCGCATCACAAAGTCGCCAAAGTCCTTGAACTTGCCATTAGCCTCACGTTCGGCTACGATGCCGGCAACAGCCGCTTCGCCCACGTTCTTGATGCCACCCATGCCATAACGGATTTCCCCTTTCTCGTTGACGGAGAACTCGTATTCCGACTCGTTGACATCAGGACCCAAGACCGCAATCTTCATGCGTTTGCATTCCTCAGTCATGAAGTTCACCTGTTTGATGTCGCCCAACTCATTGTTGAGCACTGCCGCCATGAACTCTGCCGGATAGTGCGCCTTGAGATAGGCCGTCTGATAAGAAACCCAGCTGTAGCAAGCAGCATGTGACTTGTTGAAGGCGTAAGAAGCGAACTTCTTCCACTCCTCCCAAATCTTCTCCAGACGTTTCTTCACCTCTTCCTCTGGCAAGTTCTCAGTCTTCGTCAGTTTGGCCACACCTTGTTTCATAAACTTCTCGTACAACTCCTCCATCTTGGCCAGCTGCTTCTTACCCATTGCCTTACGCAGCGTGTCGGACTCACCACGGGTGAAATCGGCCAACTCACGCGAGAGCAACATCACCTGCTCCTGATATACGCAGATACCATAGGTGTCCTTCAGGTACTTCTCCATACAGTCGAAGTCGTACTTGATTTCCTGCCTACCTTGCTTGCGGGCAATGAAGTCCGGGATATTGTCCATCGGGCCGGGACGGTAGAGGGCATTCATGGCGATGAGGTCACCAATAACGGAAGGCTTCAGCTCACGCAAGTGTTTCTGCATGCCAGGCGACTCGAACTGGAACGTGCCGATGGTGTTGCCCGCCGAATACAACTCGTAGGTCTCCTTGTCATCGATCGGGATATGGTCGATATCGATGTCAATGCCACGGGTACGTTTAATGTTTTTCAGAGTATCCTTGATCAAGGTCAAGGTCTTCAGTCCGAGGAAGTCCATCTTGATGAGGCCAACCGTCTCAATGACATGGCCATCGTATTGGGTCACCACGACATCCTCTTTGGTGTCCTTATCCCTAACGGTACACACGGGGGCGACATTAGTCAAGTCGTCGGCTCCGATGATGACGCCACAAGCATGAATGCCCACCTGACGATTGGTGTCCTCTAGCTCCTCAGCATAGGTTAGCATGGACGAGACATTCTTGTCGGCGCCGTTAAGCATCTCCTTAAGTTCTGGTACATATTTATAGCAGTTCTTCAGGTTGACCTTAGGCATCTTCTTGGGCAACTCGCCCTCGACGGCTTTCACCTGGGCCTCGTCGAAGTTGCGGTCAGGGATGAAGCTCTTGATTTTAGCCACCTCGGGCAGCGGCACCTTCTGCACACGTCCCACGTCTTGGATAGCCGACTTGGCCGCCATGGTGCCATAGGTGATGATATGTGCCACCTTCTCCTTACCATATTTCTTGGTCACCCAGTCGAGCACACGATCGCGGCCGTCGTCATCAAAGTCGACGTCGATATCGGGCAGGGAGATACGGTCAGGGTTAAGGAAACGCTCAAACAGCAAGTCGTACTTCAGCGGGTCAAGATCGGTGATCTTCAAGCAATAAGCCACAACAGAGCCAGCAGCCGAGCCACGGCCCGGGCCCACAGAGACACCCAATTCCTCTCTTGCGGCACGGATATAGTCGCTCACGATAAGGAAGTAACCCGGGAAGCCCATGGTCTTCATCACGTGCAACTCGAATTTGATACGCTCAATCTGATCCTCAGTGAGGTTCTCGCCATAGCGCTCTTTGGCGCCTTCCCAGGTCAGCTTGGCGAGGTAGTCGGCCTCGAGTTTGATACGATACAGGCGGTCGTAGCCGCCCAGTTTCTTGACCTTCTTCTCGGCCTCTTCCTGCGACATCACCGCGTTGCCGTGCTCGTCGCGGGTGAACTCATTGAATAGGTCTTCTTCGGTAAACTTCTTGCGATATTCCTCTTCCGTGCCAAAGTCCTCTGGGATGGGGAATTTAGGCATAATGGGGTCGGAGTCGATGCTGTAGGTCTCCACCTTGTCGACGATCTCCTGAGTGTTCTCCAGCACCTCAGGATGGTCGGAGAAGATATGACCCATTTCTTCCGGCGTCTTCAGCCATTCCTGCTTGGTATAGTGCATGCGTGTGGGGTCGTCGAGGTCCTTGCCTGTGCTGAGGCAGATGAGACGGTCGTGGGCCTCGCCATGTTCCTCCTCCACAAAGTGGACGTCGTTGGTGGCGATGACTTTCACATTATATTTCCTCGCCAAGTCAAAGATGATCTTGTTCACCTCCTTCTGGCGTTCGTACACCTCGGTGTCGCCACCAGGTTTGTCGGTCTTATGCCGCTGGACTTCAAGGTAATAGTCATCTCCAAAGAGGTTCTTGAACCATCGTATCGACTCCTCAGCGCCCTTCATGTCGCCGTTCATAATCTTTTGCGGCACCTCGCCAGCAAGACAGGCTGAGCTGCATATTAGTCCTTCGTGGTATTTTTCGAGTAGGCTGTGGTCAATACGGGGATTGTAGTAGAAACCATCCGTGTAGGCGATGGAACTCAGCTTACAGAGGCTGTGGTAACCCGTCTTGTTCTTGGCCAATAAAATAAGGTGCCAGCCGCGGTCCTGACGGCCGTCGCGTTTGTCGATACTGATAGGCGCGCAATAGGTCTCGATGCCAAAGATAGGCTTAAAGAACTGTTTATTCAGCTTCTCGATTTGCTCTTGGGCGGCAATCTTTTCCTCATCAGTAGACTCAGGTTTCCCTATAATGGCCTGTTGTTCCTTGATGGCATCTTTCACCTTG
Source organism: Candidatus Limimorpha sp. (assembly GCA_045117495.1). GTDB lineage: Bacteria > Bacteroidota > Bacteroidia > Bacteroidales > F082 > Limimorpha. Next base: position 22,164 of record JBGUNT010000008.1, read on the forward strand.
CCGTTCTCCTTGTTCACCGTATCAGCGAAATCCTTGATGCCGAACATGTTGCCATGGTCGGTGAGGGCGAGGCTATACATGCCGTTTTTCTTGCATTTGGCCACCAGGTCGGGCACCTTCGACATGCCATCGAGCATGGAATAGTGCGAGTGGACGTGCAGATGGGTGAAGTGTTGCGGAATATAGTCGCCCATTCCGGGTTCTTCCTCTACCTTTTCCTCCTCGTCAAAGTTTGCTTCTACTTTGATACCTGCAGGCTGAATCACATCGGGATTTGCAGCCTTGAAGTCATCGATAAACTGGGCATCGACGTGCAGGTCGGTCTCGTCCAGCACACCGCGACGGATCAGCTCAAGGAAGACACGTGCTGTGGCTTCCACGTCGGCACAGGCGTTGTGGGCCGAGTCGAAGTCCTCGCCAAACAGCAGGTGATGGAACTCGCCCAGGCGAGGCAACTTGAACTTGCCGCCCTTGCCGCCAGGGAACTGGCAGAACTCAGCCGTTTTCTCCGTGCAGGTGTCAATGATTTGCCAGCGGCGCAAGGGATTCTCGCGCCCGCAACGCAGGAACTCGCAACCCAGCACGTTGAGGTCGAAGTTGATATTGTGACCCACCAGGTATTTGGCTTTGGCAGCGGAGATCATAAACAGGTCGAGCACCTCGTTGAGCGGTTTGCCGTATTTCATGGCATGTTCGGTGGAGATGCCATGCACCACCTTGGCATCGATGGGGATGACAAAGCCATCAGGCTGAACGAGATAGTTATGGTTCTCCACAAAGCGACCATTTTCGTCATGGATCTGCCAAGCCAGTTGTACCATGCGTGGCCAGTTGTCGAAGTCGGTCAGCGGAGCATTATCATTTTTGGGAAGACCAGTGGTCTCTGTATCGAAGATTAAAAACATAATCAGTTGAGAGTTTAGAGTTTAGAGTGTAGAGTTCGAGAGGATTCTACTCTAATTTTCGGGTTTCAAAAATAAGAATTTTGCAAGAATGGTGCAAGCGCACCGAAAAGTTTTTTACGTATTTTTGCTTCATCATAACCGATCAAACACAACATTATGCAAAACCTCAAACACATATTCCTCATCCTCATCACCTTGTTCTCCTGCCGCGCAGCCATGGCGCAGGATTATTTCCTCGACCGCTTCTATTCCGATGACGGAGTCGACCAGATACAGTTCTACTACAACGCCGACAACCTGCTGGGATCCTACCATTCTGTTTCCAACGCTGGCGGCGAAATTGACGACCTCATTGACTCACTTTACTACGACGAGCGCGGCAATGTGATCCGCATCGACTTCTACCAATATTACGACAACGAGTGGATCTACCCGAGTTACATCACTTACACTTACGACGATAACAACCATCGCCTCACCCGTACCAACTACAACGACTGGGGCAGTGGATTCGAACTACAAGGCATCTACACCTATTCTTATGATGGCGACCAACTCACCGGCTATGAGATGACCCTTGGCGGCGCGTTGCTCATGCGAGGCACATATTCCTACGACAACGGCCTCTGCACACAAATCCTCGAAGAATACAACGACGCCTGGGGTGGCACGGGTTGGAGCAACTCTGCCCTGACCACCTATACCTATGACGAAACGGGCAACTGCACCAACGAGACATACGCCTATTGGAGCAACGGCTGGGTACCCAACTCCAGTATCGATAGGATTTTCGACGCCAACGGCAACTGCAAGCAACGAGAAAAACACTCCAACGGACAAATCGCTGAACGAGTGACATACAGCTACGATGAAACCTGCACCATCGACCATGTGCTACTGCCCTATCATCCAGAGCCCAACTACACTTGGGATCCATTCGCCAACCGTCCGATCAGCTATGCCTGGGAAGCCGCCAATGATGGCGGGCAAATCATTTATGTCTGTGACTACATCTTTGAATACGGCACCTTCGAAGGCGTACCTCAACACGAAGCACCCATCGCAGACTTGATGGTTGTCTATCCCAACCCTACCCAAGGCGAACTGACCCTCAGCCTCGAAGGCTTGCGCCGCTATGAAATCATCGACATGAATGGCAAAACCGTCATGCAAGGTCAGGCCAGCGGAAAGCGACACACCGTCAATGTGTCCGACTTGGCATCAGGTTTTTATCTGGTGAAAGCCTACAACGGACAGACGTGGAGCATCTGTAAGATACAAGTCAAATGAGGTCAGGCTTTCTTCTCAGTTAGAATCATAAACAGTATCGCAAAAAGAATCAGCGCGACGCCGAGAGCGACATTGAGCGTGAAGGCTTCGTGAAAGACCAATGTACCGATGACGATGGCCGTCAACGGCTCAAGAATGCCGAGAATGGAGGTCTTGGTGGCACCCACCGCCTTGCTTGAAGCAGCCAAGGTGATGGTAGCGATTGCCGTAGGCAAAATGGCCAAGCCCAACACATTCAGCCAGCTGACCGCATCGGGAACGGCATTGAGATGCACACCGAAGCCCGACAAGGCAAACAGCATCACTGAGCCGATCAAGAAGCAATAGAAAGTCAAAGTGAGGTTAGGGATGGCCTTGACTTGCTTACTCAGGTTGACAATGACGATAAATAAGGTATAGCATAGCCCTGAAGCTACCACGAGGGCGATGCCTCGCCAATCGATGAAGCCGCCACCGCCCTTGAGCGAGAGCAAAATGGCACCCGCTACGCCTGCGAAAATGGAAATCCATGTCTTCCAACTTGGGTACTGACCGAAAAACATCATGATCAGCGCGACCATAATGGGATAGACATAAAGTATGCTTGTGGCAATGCCCGAAGGGATATACTTGTATGCCTCAAACAAGGTGATACTGCATCCGGTAAACAGCATGCCAAGGATGGTCATTAGTCCGAACTGCTTCCAGGTAATGCGAATCTGACGTTTCACGACGAGCATATAGGCCAGCATCAACAATGTGGCCACACCATAGCGATAGAACAATAAAGAGTTGACGTCCAAGCCCTTGTTGATGACAGGCACGCCAAAGAGCGGGTTCATGCCGTAGGTGATGCCCGAGACGATGCCCGCTATATAACCCCAATGAAGTTTGTTTTGCTTTTGCATTATTTCTGTCTTAAACCGGCCCTTCGACTGGCTCAGGGACCTAGCTTTTTGAAAACGGCCGCAAAATTAGGCATTGTCGGGCGATTTACGAAACAGGGAAAAAGAAAAATTTGTTCCGACCGGATTGCCAGTCCAATAAAAAGTTGTACTTTTGCAGCCGAAACCTCGGGTAGGTTTTAGTTAATTCATTAAAAATCAACTTAAAACATTAAATTATGCCTGCAAAAATTAGATTGCAAAGACATGGCAAGAAGGGTCAACCCTTCTATCACATCGTAGTTGCCGACTCTCGTTCACCACGTGATGGCAAATTCATTGAGAAATTAGGCACCTACAACCCGCTCACCAACCCTGCTCAGATCAACATCAAGTTTGACAGAGCCTTGTATTGGTACAGCGTTGGCGCTCAGCCCACCGACACTGCCCGCTCACTGCTCAGCAAGACCGGCGTCATGATGAAGTACCACCTGATGCGTGGTGTCCAGAAAGGCGCTATGACTGAGGAACAAGCCGAGATCAAGTTCCAGAACTGGATGAAGGAGAAGGAAGCCAGAATCGCTGGCATCGTGAAGGCTAACGAAGAGAAGGCCCGTGGCGAAAAGAAGACCCGTCTGGATGCTGAAAAGCAAGTCAACGAGGCCCGCGCCGCCGAGCTCGCCAAGAAGAGACTCGCTGAAATGGAAGCCAAGAAGGCTGCCGAAGCCGAAGCTGCCGCTGAAGCCGCTGCTGAGGAAGCTGCCACCGAGGAAGCTCCTGTTGAAGAAGCTCCCGCCGCTGAAGCTACCGAAGCTCCTGCTGAAGCCTAATCGGAATATTTCAGAAAACATGAAAAAGCCGCTTTTGAGCGGCTTTTTTTGTTTAGAGTTTAGTGTTTAGATTTGTGGTGAGTTTAGAGTGGTGAGTGTATTTCTGAAAAACAGATAGGCTTCGTTTTTGATGCGATCGCGCAAGGCACGAAATTCCTCCATGGCGGTGGGGGCAGGCTCATCAGGGCACTCATAAACCGCATCGAAATCCGACAGGTCGAAATCCGTGACGTTTTTCGGCCTATAGCCCGTAAGATCTATCAAGCACTCTTTCATCACCGTAACCACCATTGATTCTATCGACTCCAATGGATGATTTCCTGCCGACACCACTTCAATAGAAGGTGAGTAATCGCGCAGGAACGCCGCCGCCATCGGGCCGCAGCAGGCATCGGTTTCGGTCAATACAAGAATCTTCACACCTTTATTAATTATTTCGCAAAAATACGAGAAATCGGCAAAAATGAAGTTTTTTGGTCAGAAAATACGCCAATTCAAGGCGATTTACTATTTTTGCAACCTAAAAATAAAAAATCTAAAAATCTAAATATGGGAAGAGCATTTGAATACCGCAAAGCGGCCAAGCTGAAAAGATGGGGACACATGTCAAGAGTGTTCCCGAAACTCGGAAAACTGATCACCATCGCTGCCAAGGAAGGCGGTCCTGACCCGGACATGAACCCCAAACTCCGCCAGGCCATCCAAAACGCCAAGGCCGAGAACATGCCTAAGGACAACATCGATGCCGCCATCAAGCGCGCCACAGACAAAGACGCTGCCAACCTCGTGGAAATCACCTACGAAGGCAAAGGCCCCTTCGGCATCCAGTGCATGGTGGAATGCGCTACCGACAACACCACACGCACCGTGGCCAACGTGAAATCGTACTTCAACAAGTGCGGCGGCTCGTTCCTGCCTATTGGCTCGCTGGAGTTCATGTTCACCCGCAAGGCCGTCTTCGAGATCGAAATGCCTGCCGGTATGGACAAGGACGACCTGGAGCTTGAACTCATCGACTACGGTCTGGACGAAATCGTCAGCGAGACCGACGAAGAGGAAGGCACCACCACGACCACCGTCTACACCGCCTGGACCGACTACGGCACCATGCACGATGCCCTCGAAGAGCGCAAGATCAACATCGTGAAGGCCAACCTGCAGCGTTTCCCCAACCAGACCGTCAGCTTCACCGACGAACAGATGGTGGAAATCGAGAAGTTCCTCGACAAACTTGATGAAGACGAAGACATTCAAGCTGTTTATACAAACATGGAATAAATCGTTGATTAAACGGTTACACTTTAAGGCGCCTTTAAAGGCGCCTTTTTTAATAAAATAAGTGGATTTTGATTCCATTATTAAATAATCCTTATATTTGCATTGCAGAATAAAGTCTTTTCTTATGAGTTGGATTGAATCACTTTCACAAAAGCTTTCCGACCTGTCGGAGGCTGATTTTGAGTACATTGAAACCAATGACATCAATGATGCGTCAAAACTTGACCTCGGATGCTCAGGCATATACATGGAAGCCACCATCATCTATTTCGAGATCAAGAATCTGCATTACCTCCTTAAAGAATATGGAAGAAGAAAAGTGGCACAAGCTTATACCATGTTTCACGAAACTCTATCAAGCATTTCGGAACAAGTCGGAGGCTTTGTCAACTGCTTTAGTTCATCTGGAATCCTCGTCGTTTTCCCGGGACACGAAGAATCCTTAAGCAAAGCCGTCAAAACAGCCCTAAGAATAAGTCATGCTTTGTCTGAAGAATACAAAAGCAAGTTTTCCGGCATGTCGGGGTTGGAGTTCTCCATGGGCATCGACCATGGGCATATCATGGGTACGAAGAATCCGTCAGACAATCAAGAAAACCATCTCACATGGTTTGGTTCCTGCATCCTCAAGGCAAAAAGGATCTCAGAAGAATGTGCTCGCCCTTATTATATTGGTATTTCAAGTACGGTATACCACAATCTTGATGAAAGTCTGAGAATTACCACACGCCGTATTCTCGGCATCAAGAAAAACGTCGAGATGTGGTCTAAAATCACCTATTCTTACGAGAATGTGAAAAAGCACCTCTACCAAACCAATCACAAAATTAGCCTGGAAGAAGAATAATATAAATCCAAAACCTCCGTTTGTCTCTAAAATACTTATATTTGCAGAGAACAAACTGCCAATTAAAGTAGGCTATTGACATTATCGGATGGGATTCAACTTTAGGCGATTATTCATTATCTTGTTGATTTTCATATCAATACTTGGGAAAGAATCACTGTTCGCCCAAGTAAAGTATCCTTTTTACACGCCGAGAATCGACTCCATCTGCGATCATACATTAGAATACATCCACATAAAAAACTCACTGATACGGCAACGTTATCAAGTAGAGCAAGAAGCCGCCCAATTGAAAGAAACCATCGACATCCTCAGCCAACACCATGCCGACATCCTCAATGAACGCGAGTTTATCGAAAGCGAACTGGATGCTGTCAACCACCACATCGACTCGCTCACTCCCAAACGACCCAACGGACCAAGGCCTAAGGAAAACATCATTAACATTCTAAACGAGAGGCTGAGTTTCCAAGGAAGTTACGGACTGAACATCAACCAGTTAGCATTATCCAATTGGGCTGCTGGAGGCGAGAGCAACTTCGCAGGAAAAGCCTTCGCAAACTTCATCCTTCTTGACCAAAAAAAGACTTTCGAACAAAAACTCATAGGCAACTTCGCCTTTGGCATTGCGCGTTTTGCCAGCAAAGGCATCGAGAAACAAGACGACAAAATCGACCTCACCTATTCACTCTCTCGCAATAGCTTGACACAATGGAATTTGTCCTCAATTGTTACCTTCAACACCCAATTCGCCAACGGATACAAATACCCTAACGATTCAACTGTTATTTCCACCTTTTTTGCCCCTGCTTACCTCACCCTCTCCGCTGGTTGTTCATACAAGACCAAAGATGAACGATTTCAAATCTACATGAGCCCCCTGGCTGGAAAGATTACTTTCGTCATGAATCAGGAACTGGCCGACAAAGGTTCTTTCGGCGTCAAGAAAGGCTATTTTAATCAAGATGGCACCTGGATTCCAGGCGAACACATAGCTCCAGCCATTGGCGTAAATGTCATCATCAATTACAAACGTTCAATAGGCAAAAACATCTCCTATACCACCTTACTCAACACCTTTTACAATTATATAGAACGCAATGACGACAACCATTTGCCCCTCGATATCAATTGGGAGAACACCATCAATTTTGTAATCACCAAATACATCAGCACGATTCTCTTTGTCCACCTGAAATACGACCACAACACCACCTTCCCCGTCTACGAAGACATCGAAGGCGTGCAGACCGTGGTTGACAATGTACCCAAGCTCCAATTCAAGGAATCTTTGGGCATTGCTTTTATTCATAGATTTTAAAACCATTTGAAATGAACATTTTAGTCACGGGCTCCAAAGGCCAATTGGGAACGGAACTACAAAAAATAGCCAGTGCTGAACATCAGTGGTTTTTCACCGATGTAGACACCCTGGACATCTGCGACAAGGCCGCCGTAGAGCAGTGTTTCGGCAAACATCATATCGATGTGTGCATCAACTGCGCCGCCTACACAGCCGTAGACAAGGCTGAGGACGAACCCGAGCTGGCCATGCTCGTCAACGCCTTTGCACCTAAAGTACTGGCCGATGCCTGTTTTAAGCACAAATCGTTGCTGATACACGTATCAACCGACTATGTCTTCGGCGGCGATGCCAACGAGCCTTACAAGACGGATGACACCATCAACCCGCAGTCGGTCTACGGCAGCACCAAGGCCGAAGGCGAACGTCTCATCCGAGAGAGCGGCTGCAATTACATGATTGTGCGCACGGCATGGCTCTACTCATCGGTGGGCAAAAACTTCGTGAAGACCATGCTTACGTTAGGAGACATAAAAGACGAAATCAACGTGGTGGCCGACCAAAAAGGCTGTCCCACCTGGGCCCACGACCTAGCCATGGCTTTGGTGGCCTTGCTCAACAAAAATGGCAAGAACGAAGTCCATGAAACCTTCCACTTCACCAATGAAGGACAAATCACTTGGCACGACTTCGCCACCGCCATCATGGAGATGGGGGAAAAACACTGCAAGGTCAATCCGATAACAACTGACCAATATCCCACCAAGGCAAAACGCCCCGCTTATAGTGTTCTCGATTTAAGTAAAATCAAAGAATTTGCAAATATCGAGATCCCCTACTGGCGAGACAGTCTGGCTAAATGCATTGAAGAACTAAAACAAATAAACTAATATATCATGAGCAACATCGACCCTCAGATCATCGAAAGAGCTAAATCGTGGCTCACTGAACAATACGATGAAGAAACGAGAAAGAGCGTGCAAAACATGCTCGACAACGACCCGAACGAACTGGTGGAGAGTTTCTACCGTAACCTCGAGTTCGGAACTGGCGGACTGCGCGGCATCATGGGTGCTGGCACTAACCGCATGAACATCTACACCGTTGCCATGGCCACCCAAGGCTTCGCCAACTACATTAAGAAGATGCACCCTGGAAAGAAAGACCTGAGTGTTGCCATATCTTACGACGGCCGCAACAACAGCCCTGCCTTTGCCAACATCACCGCTGACGTGATGTCGGCCAACGGCATCAGGGTCTACATCTTCGACTGCCTCCGCCCCACCCCCGAGCTTTCGTTCACGGTGCGCGAGATGAAATGCGACGCCGGCGTGATGGTCACTGCCTCTCACAATCCCAAAGAATACAACGGCTACAAGGCCTATTGGAACGATGGTGGCCAACTCGTCAGCCCGCACGACAAGAATGTCATCGCCGAAGTGGAAAAGATCACCGACCCCTCGATGGTCAACTTCAAGCGCAACCCTGACCTCATCACCGTGCTTGACGAGAAGTTCGACGATATCTATTTAGACAAGGTGTATGGACTCTCCCTCTCGCTCGACCTCATCAAGAAGCACAAAGACATGCGCATCGTCTACACGCCCATCCATGGTACGGGGCGTCGTCTAGTACCCGAGATCTTGAAGCGTAAGGGATTCGAGAATGTCTATTGCGTTGAAGAACAGATGGTCGTCGACGGCAATTTCCCCACCGTGAAGTCGCCCAACCCCGAAGAACCTGCTGCCATGGCATTGGCCGTTAAGAAAGCCCAAGAAGTGAATGCCGACTTAGTCATGGCAACCGACCCTGACGCCGACCGCGTGGGCATCGCCATAAAGGACGACAAGGGCGAGTTCATCCTACTCAACGGCAACCAAACTGGCAGCCTCTTCGTCTACTACCTGCTTACGCGCTGGAAGGAACTGGGCAAACTCACAGGCAAGGAGTACATCGTGAAGACCATCGTCACCACCGAATTGTTATTCGAGATGGCGAAGAAATACAACGTGGACCGCTATGATGTGCTGACTGGCTTCAAGTACATCGCTGACAAGATCCTGGAACTCGAAGGCAAGAAGCAGTTCATCGGCGGTGGTGAAGAGAGCTATGGCTACTTGGCTGGCGACTTCGTCCGCGACAAGGACGCCGTCATCGCCACAAGCATGATTGCCGAGGCCGCTGCTTGGGCAGCCGAGCAAGGCAAGACGCTCTACCAGTTGCTCATGGACATCTACAAGGAGTTTGGCCTCTACAAAGAGAAACTCGTCTCGCTGACCAAGAAAGGCATCAGCGGCACTGAGGAAATCAAAGCCTTGATGGCCAAGTTCCGCACCACACCGCCCACCATCATCGCTGGAGAAAAAGTCATCGAAACACGTGATTACAAACTTCAAGAGGCAAAGGATGTGCTGACAGGTAAAGTAACGCCCATTACCTTGCCGAAGAGCGACGTGCTACAGTTCTTCACCGAAAGTGGATCGAAGATTACCATCCGTCCTTCGGGCACTGAGCCAAAGATCAAGTTCTACTTCAGCATGAAGGGCGATGCTTCCAAAGGTCTCGAAGCAGCCATCAAGACGCTTGACGCTAAGCTTGAGAAAGCCGCTGAAGAACTCACTAAATAGTATTCGCTATTTTACAAAAAGAAATCAGCCCCGACTTTTGCCGGGGCTGATTTCTTTTTCATCTACTGACAATTACAGCAGGTGGCATGTGACCGTCAAACCGGCCATCACGATGCTAACCATGCTCATCAGCTTGATGAGGATGTTCAATGAGGGACCTGACGTATCTTTGAACGGGTCACCAACGGTGTCGCCAACGACGGTAGCCTTATGGTTGTCAGAGCCCTTGCCGCCGAAGTTGCCTTCTTCAACATATTTCTTGGCATTGTCCCAAGCACCGCCCGAGTTAGCCATAAAAACAGCCAATACGAATCCAGTGGCAAGACCACCAATAAGAAGGCCTAACACGCCAGGGACGCCAAGGATGACACCCGTCAGAATCGGGACGAGGATGGCAAGGATAGAAGGCACCAACATCTCGTGCTGAGCACCCTTCGTGGAAATAGCTACACAACGCTCGTAGTCGGGTTCAGCCTGGCCTTCAAGGATACCCTTAATGGTGCTGAACTGACGACGGACTTCCTCCACCATCTTCTGAGCTGCACGACCCACTGCATTCATCGTCATGCCACAGAACACAAAGGCCATCATGGCTCCAATGAACACACCGACAAGTACAACCGGATTCATCAGGTTGACATTATATGCATTCATGAAATCAACCAAAGTAGCCTTAGCGGCTTCAACACCGTTCGGCAAGGCCTGACCAACACGGATGAGGGCGATCTTGATTTCCTCAACATAGGAGGCCAACAGGGCAAGAGCCGTCAGAGCAGCTGAGCCGATAGCAAAGCCTTTACCTGTGGCAGCTGTGGTGTTACCAAGAGCATCTAATGCATCGGTACGTTTACGCACCTCTGGTTCAAGGCCGCTCATTTCAGCGTTACCGCCAGCATTGTCAGCAATAGGACCATAAGCATCCGTAGCCAATGTGATGCCAAGTGTGGAAAGCATACCCACAGCAGCGATGCCGATGCCATAAAGGCCTCTTGAAAGGTTGGCAGCCGTAAACTCAATATTGAAACCATTGGCACAGAGATATGCCAAAATGATAGCTATGCCCACGGTAACGACGGGGATAGCAGTAGAAAGCATGCCTAAACCCAATCCAGAGATAATCACAGTGGCGGGGCCTGTCTTGGAACTCTCGGCCACTTTTTGCGTGGGTTTATAACTTTGTGAAGTGTAATATTCCGTTGCCTTACCAATGATGACGCCTGCCAACAGACCGACCACTACCGAGAGTGAAGTCTGCCACCACATGTTGGCATATTCTCCCGTCTCTTTTCCGAAAAGGTAATACATAATGCCAAACGTAGCAGCGGCAATCAAAATGGCGGCAGTATTAGTACCACGGCTCAAAGCGCCAAGAAGTTGCTTCATACCTGCGTCTTCTTTGGTGCGGACCAAGAAGATGCCAATCAAAGAAAGCAACACGCCCACGGCGGCAATCAACATGGGAGCAAACACAGCTTTCAGTTGCATCTCAGCCCCAGCGGCACTTTGCGTGGCGGCCGTGGCAAAAGCGGAAGCGCCCAATGCCATGGTTGCCAGGATGGAACCAGCGTAAGATTCATAAAGGTCAGCACCCATACCGGCAACGTCACCAACATTGTCACCAACATTGTCGGCAATAGTGGCGGGGTTACGCGGGTCATCCTCGGGGATGTTGTACTCCGTCTTACCAACGAGGTCGGCACCGACGTCAGCAGCCTTGGTGTAGATACCGCCACCCACACGGGCGAACAGAGCTTGCGTGGAAGCACCCATACCGAAGGTCAGCATGGTGGTGGTGATGGTAATCAGATCGTTTTCGGCACCAACAGCCGCCAGCAGACCCGTTCCGTTCAGCACGAGGAACCACACAGACACGTCGAGAAGGGCGAGACCCACTACGACGAGGCCCATGACCGCACCCGAGCGGAAGGCCACTTTCAAACCACTGTTCAACGAATTACGGGCAGCATTGGCCGTACGTGCAGAAGCGTAGGTGGCCGTCTTCATGCCAAAGAAGCCTGCCAAACCCGAGAAGAATCCGCCCGTGAGGAATGCAAACCACACGACACCATTCTGCAATTTGAAGTATGCCATGATTCCAAAAATGGCGGCGAGGATGATGAACACTATGATCACCACCTTGTACTGCTGCTTCAGGTAAGCCATGGCTCCCTTTCGCACATGCGCAGCGATTTTCTTCATCAGGTCAGTACCTTCGTCTTCTTTCATCATCTGCTTATAGAAAATGAAAGCAAATGTCAGCGCCAAAATGGAGGCTGCCAACACAATGTAAACAACGCTATTGCTAATCATAAGACTGTTATTTAGTTAGACTTGTTGTAATTCAAAACCTAAATTCCAAATACCTTTTAAAAGCATTAGAGGGTACAAAAATAAGAACAAATCAAGTTGAAATGAAAGTTTTTTTCAGAGAAATTTTCGGAAAAACAACTTTTTTTGCTCATATGCGAAAAAGTCCCTATTTTTGACGATTAAAGGAAGTTTGTTTATTTAAACAAACAAGTCTCTTATTATCAATTTCTTATAAAGAAGTGACGATGCGTAAACCCATAAATATCTAAACGCAATGAATAAGGTCAGTTTGGAAATCATCGGGATGACATATAGTGAATCCACAACAGGAGCTTATGTCCTGATTTTGGGTGACAAGAACTCAAACAGGCGCTTACCAGTGGTTATAGGCGGCAACGAAGCTCAATCCATCGCTTTGGGCTTAGAACGTCAAAAAAGCGCTCGCCCCCTCACACATGACCTATTCCTTAAATTCGCCGACACTTTCCATATAAAAATCCTGGAGGTGGTCATCAACCGTTTCCGCGACGGCGTGTATTATGCAATGCTCGTCTGCCAACAAGGCAACGAGTTGGTCATGATCGATGCCAGACCCTCTGACGCCATTGCTTTGGCAGTCAGGCTCAACTGTGACATCTACGCCTACGAGAGCGTGATGGAAGAAGCTGGCATCGTCATGGAAGACACAGAAAAAGAAACAAATTTGCAAAATACAGAAGACACTTCTATAAATAAGGTGCCGCCAACTACCAGCCTCGACTTGATTCCCCTTGACGAGTTGGAAGACTTGTTGCAAGAAGCCATTGACGACGAGGATTATCAAAAGGCAGCACAAATACGTGACGAAATCAACAAAAGGAAATAATCATCAAACTGCAATAAAATGAAAGCAATCAAATTCAGACTTATCGTGATGAACTTCCTCATCTTCGCGGTGTGGGGAGCTTATCTTTGTTCTTTGGGCATTTATCTCGGCCGTATCGGAATGGGCGGCAATATTGGCAAATTCTTCGCCATCCAAGGCATCGTTTCCCTTTTCATGCCCGCCTTAATGGGCATTGTTGCCGACCGATGGATTCCAGCGCAAAAGCTATTAGGCATTTGTCATTTCATCGCCGCCATCTTCATGGCATTGGCGGGTTATATGGGTTATAAATATGGTAGCGCTGTCAGTTTCGGGCAGTTGTTTCCATATTATGCCATCAGTGTGGCTTTCTTCATGCCCACCATCGCCTTAGGAAATTCCGTATCATACAATGCCTTGACCAAAGCCGGGCTCGACACAGTGAAGGCCTTCCCTCCCATCCGTGTGTTCGGAACCATCGGCTTCATCCTTTCGATGTGGATTGTTAACTTCACTGGCTATAAAAATGGCTACGAGCAGTTGTTTGTCTCTGCTGCTTGGGGTATTATCCTTGCCATCTATTCGTTTACATTGCCGGATTGCCCTGTCAACAAAAACGTGGAGAGTAAGTCGTTTGTCGACACCTTCGGTTTACGGGCTTTTGCCTTGTTCAAGGATGCTCGCATGGCTGTGTTCTTCATCTTCTCCTTCCTCTTAGGAATGTGCCTGCAGGTGACCAATGGCTTCGCCACGCCTTTCTTGGATGCCTTCGGACAGTCGCCGGAATACGCCAACGCCTTCGCTGTGAAGAACAACGTCTTTCTATCGTCCATCTCGCAGGTCTCCGAGACGCTTTGCATCCTGCTGATCCCCTTCTTCCTTAAGAAATTCGGCATCAAGAAGGTGATGCTCATCGCCTTTGGGGCATGGGCCTTGCGTTTCTTCTTCCTGGGTGCTGGCAGCCCCACAGGCTTCGGCCTTGTGCTCTTCATCCTCTCGATGATCGTCTACGGCGTGGCTTTCGACTTTTTCAACATCAGCGGCTCTCTCTTCGTTGACCAAAACACCGATGAAAAAATCCGCAGTAGTGCTCAAGGCGTGTTCATGATGATGACCAACGGCCTCGGCGCCACCATCGGTTCGTTCTGCGCACAGGCAGTCGTCAACCACTTCACCCTCGGCAAGACCAACTTCAACGAGTTGATGGCGGGCTGGTCAAATGCATGGTATGTCTTCGCCGCCTTCGCCTTCGTGGTCGGCATCCTGTTTGCCTTGTTATTCAAGTACAAGCACAATCCTGAACAAAACCAATGAAACAATACCTAGACTTACTTCAGTATATCCTCGACCACGGCCATCAGAAGGGCGACCGAACGGGTACCGGCACCATCAGCGTTTTTGGTTACCAGATGCGTTTCGACCTCTCTGAAGGTTTCCCCTTGGTCACGACGAAAAAAGTACACTTGAAGAGTATCATCCATGAGCTGCTGTGGCTGCTCAGCGGCGATACCAACATCAAATACCTGCACGACAATAAGGTATCAATTTGGGATGAATGGGCCGACCCGAACGGTGACCTCGGTCCCGTTTACGGCGCCCAGTGGCGCAACTGGAACAACGAAGGCATTGACCAGATTGCGGAGGTGGTGAAAAGCATCAAGGAGAATCCCAACAGCCGTCGTCATATCGTCACGGCATGGAATCCGAGTGTGCTACCCGACGAGCACGAGAAAGACTTCGCCGCCAATGTGGCAGCAGGCAAGGCTGCACTCCCGCCCTGCCACGCCTTCTTCCAGTTTTATGTGGCCGACGGCAAACTGTCGTGCCAACTCTACCAACGTAGTGCCGACGTGTTTTTGGGTGTACCATTCAACATCGCCTCCTATGCCCTCCTTACCATGATGATGGCACAGGTGTGTGGCCTGCAGCCAGGTGACTTTGTCCACACCTTCGGTGACGTTCATATCTATAACAACCTTATTGACCAAGTGAAGACGCAGCTCTCACGCACACCGCGCCAGCTACCCACCATGCGTCTGAACCCAGAGATAAAAGACATCTTTGATTTCAAATATGAAGATTTCGTACTGGAAAACTATGACCCATGGCCAGCCATCAAGGGAGAAGTTTCGGTATAATTATTGATAGTACAACAAGAAAAAAAATTGCAATATGACTATTTCCATCATCGTCGCCATGGCTGCCAACCGCGCCATCGGCATCAACAACCAGCTCATCTGGCACAACAGCAACGACCTGAAGCACTTTAAGAAGGTGACCTCTGGCCATTGTGTTGTCATGGGCCACAATACCTGGTTATCTTTACCAGGCCAAAAGGCTCTACCAAACCGCCGCAATATCGTCATCTCCGACCGTTTGGACAAAGCTCCTGAAGGCTACGAGTTGGCGACTTCCATTCCTCAAGCTCTAGAAATGGCCAAAGATGAAGACGAGATCTTCATCATGGGCGGCGGCAGTATCTATGAACAGTTCCTGCCCAAGGCCGATCGGCTCTACTTGACTCGCCTAGACAAAGAATTCGAAGCTGACACTTTTTTCCCATACATCAACTTTGAAGAATGGGATTTGGTTGACTTGGAAGTCATTGACGATGACCCTCAAGTAGATTATTCCTACCGATTTGAAGTTTGGGAAAGAAAATAAACATGACTTAACAATCAAAAAAAAAGGTTGCCCCGAAATCGAGGCAACCTTTTTTGATATTACATCAAACTGGTTTATTTGACAACCGTGATACGCTTGGTGAATTCTCCGTCAGCAGAGGAAACACGCACCACATACAAGCCTGATTCGTTCTGGCTCATATTGACAACCTTCATGTTGCCTTCACAATCGCTGTCATACACAATCTGTCCAAGCATATTATATACTGTCACATGGGTCAGGCCTTGGCCTTCAACAGTGAACTGGTTCTTGGCGGGATTGGGGAACACAGCCACCTTGCTGATTTCCGTCTCTTCAATGCCAGTAGTTGAATAATACACATGGAGATAGAATTGGTTGTTATCATGAATCCAGTTAGCAGGAACCGAAATGCAATCGTCTAGGCTTTGATAGGTAGCATAGAGTTTGTAGTAATAATGGCCCTCGGTAGTAGCCGTATTATCGGTATATGAAGTGGCGTTTGCGCCAAGCAATTTAACTCTTATATACTCACCAGATTCAGTGTCATCAAGACCCGTGTACTTTCTATAGAGATAATAACCAGAAAGGCCTTCGGCCGGATCAGGTTTTTCCCATTTCAGTTTAATCTTATTGGCATTTCCAGTGGTTTCATAATCGATATTGGCAGGACCATAGCAGTCGCCTGAAGTAGCACATGATTCATTGGAGAACTCGCCATTCTCACCACCATCATAAAGATATCCAACATAGTAGCAGTGACCACCAACAGGCGTATTCTCATCGACGAAGGAAGTGCCTTCAGGAATCAAGCGATACATGAT
>JBGUNT010000009.1:0-10851 GCA_045117495.1 Candidatus Limimorpha sp.
GATGCTCGTCATCTTCTTGACGGCCTTGCGGATGGTGGCGAAGTTGGTGAGCATGCCGCCGGGCCAACGTTCGGTCACGTAAGGCATGTTGACTTTCTTGGCGAGGTCGGCGACGACGTCCTTGGCTTGCTTCTTAGTGGCAACGAAAAGAACGCGTTTGCCTGACTTGGCGAGTTGGCAGAGGGCTGCTGCAGCCTCGTCCATCTTAGCCTGAGTCTTATAAAGGTCAATGATGTGGATGCCATTGCGCTCCATGAAAATATAAGGAGCCATGTTCGGATTCCATTTTCTCTTCAGATGTCCGAAATGACAACCGGCATCTAATAATTCTTCAAAAGTTACTTGTGTCATGAGTTTTCTTTTTTAATGTTTACATTCACTGAATACAATCGCCGAGTAGTCTTGCAAATAAGAATCTCAGCAATTTGGATACTAAACAAAATCGCTTGGCTTCTGAGGGCTTAACGTTTGCTGAATTGGAATTTCTTACGGGCACCAGGCTGACCGGGTTTCTTACGCTCGACCATACGCGGGTCGCGGCGCATCAAACCTTTAGCCTTCAGGGTGGGACGATACTCGGGGTTGATCTCGCAGAGGGCGCGGCTGATGGCGAGACGCAAAGCCTCGGCCTGGCCGTTGATGCCACCACCGTCGAGGTTGACCTTGATGTCGTATTGGCCGAGGGTCTCGGTCAGCATCATAGGCTGTTCAACCACATAGTGGAGGATGCTCGTCGGGAAGTACTCCTTGTAGTCGCGCTTGTTCACCGTAATGTTACCACTGCCGGCCTTCATATAGATACGGGCAACGGCGGTCTTTCTTCTACCTAAAGCGTTGATAACTTCCATGATTACTTGTTGTATTGCTTAATTGTGTTGATTTTAAGTTCGATAGGCTGCTGAGCCTCGTGATTGTGCTGGGGGCCTTCGTAAACGTAGAGGTTCTTGAAGATGGCATTGCCGAGCTTCGTCTTGGGAAGCATGCCTTTAACAGCATGTTCGATAACGAAGATGGGTTTTCTCTTAAGCTGTTCACCCACAGTTCTGACACGCTGGCCACCCGGATAGCCCGTGTAGCGAACGTAGTACTTCTGATCCATTTTGTTACCAGTCAGAATGACTTTCTCTGCATTGATAATGATGACATTATCACCACAATCGCTGTGGGGAGTATAGCATGCCTTCTTCTTGCCACGCAGAATCATGGCAACCTCAGAGGCCAAACGGCCGAGGATTTGACCTTCAGCATCAATAACATACCATTTTTTGTTGGCATCTTCTTTCTTGACGCTTACTGTTTTGTAACTTAAGTAGTTCATTTTGTTTTTAATATGTTAATCCAATTCATTAAAACACTACCCCTTTTTAGGGCGTGCAAAAATACACCTTTCTTCTTTACGCTCCAACTTTTTTTGTGCATTAATTCATTTTCGCCCATAAATCAATGCGTTAGCGCGTTCAGAAGTCAGACAATGGACAATTCTAACGAGGCCGCAAAAGTACTACTTTTTTGGATACTGGCAATACTTTGAGTGATTTTTTTTGACGCAGGACTGCGAGACACGGGACGCGAGACTGTTCAGAACCTGAACCTCACCGAGGCCAAAACCTCCATCGGGCGGAGGATATAGACGGTTTCCTGCACCGAGAAGGCCCCCGAATAATAGGAAACATACCGCTTGCTGTTGAAGATGTTGTTCCAGCGCACCTCGAAGTCGAGCTTGGGCTGCTTGATGGAAAACTCGTAGCTGGCATCTACAAACACATAGTTTTGCCCTTGGTGGCGATAGTATTCCGCCGTAAGGCCCACGGTCTGGTTGCGTTTCAGGAAAGCGAAGGCTTTGCCGAAATGCCGCCAATAGGTGATTTCGCTGCGTTTCTGCGCATCAATATAAGAATACAGTTTATTGTAGTTCAACGAATAATCTACATTGAGCCATTCCGTCACCTTGAACATAACCGAGGGAGACAGGCTGTAAGACAAGGCTTCCGTGTTCATTAATGCGCCATTGACCAATGAAACGCCACGCGAGTCTAAAAGGTTGCCCTTCAGTCCAATACTGGTGCGGATGGGAGAAAAGTATTTCTTCACGCTGCCGCTCAGGGTTTGGTAGAAACGGTTGTTGGGCATCGAAACGACTTGCAGGGTGCTGATGCCGCCCTCCCCTACTTCGTAGCGGTACATGTTTTCGCTATGCGTGTGTCCAAGGCCATAGCGCATGTCGGCATTCAGCGAGATGAACGGTTCCTTGAACTGCACTCCGAGGCTGCCCGAAACGGTTCTCGACAACGACAGCGGTGCCTTGCGCAACACCAAGTCCTGGTAGTCGGTGAGGAGGTAGCCGTCCATCCAAGTGTCGTAGTTCTCGATGCTGTGGCTCAAGCGGGCCGAGGCGTTGAGGGTCCAGAAGTTGCCGAGTTTCAGGCGGCTCCAAAGACTTGGATTGAACAGCAGTTTCGTCATCTGGTCGCCGTCGGATTCGCTCTGCACCGTGACGGATTGAAGGGACATAGGCAAGTCCATGCCGGCACTGAAGCGGTTACGCTTGTATTCGACCTCTGCGGTGAGGTAGGGCTTCACGTTGCGCCGCCGCACTTGCGCATCGGCGGCCATTGCGCTTTGCCAGTCGGCTTCGCCGTCGCTTAGGGTCAGTTGCGAGGTGATGTGCCGCTGCACGAAAAGGAAACCTGCCTTGGGACGGATGGTGAACCTGCCCACCGTGAAGATGGCGCTGACGGCATGGTCGGCGAAGTATTGTCGGGTATTGAGTTGTTGGGTGGTCTTGGAATATGGGATGCTGTCGTTAAGCAGGTTGGCGAACTGTCCTGGCTCCACCTCAAGACGATGTGGTGTTTGGCCATAGCCGATGTAGGAAGTGAAGTCCAACAGGCGCTTCCCGACGGGGATGATGAGGCGCAAGTCGTTGTCGACCGAAAGGGCGGGCGTTTTCAGCGTTTGGCTAACGGGCAGGCCGTTGTTCACGTCGAGGCCGAAGGCGTTGTCCCAAGCCTTGGAGAAGTTGAGTTTGTTGTCCAAATAATAGGCCTTGTCGTTGCGGTTGAGCGTGATGGTGCCAAAGAGTTGGTTGTCGCGCAGGCGGTTGTCGATCTGCTCGGTGTAGGCCAAGGTGTCGGCGGCGAGGTAAATGGTGTTGCTCTGGCTTACCGACTGTTTGCGCAAGTCGTTGAGATAATAGACATTGACGCGCAGGGTGGTGCTCTCGCTGACGGGGAACAGCGTGTTCAAATTAATAAGGTGCGTCTGGTTGTCCAAATAGCGATTCGTGTTGAAGAGCGGCGTACTGGCCTGCTTGATGCTGAGTTCCTCGCCCAACTTGGCAGGTCGCTCACCTTGCAATTGTTGCATTGAGAGCATTCGTGTGTACATCGTGAGGTCGTCGCCCGTGTTGTTGGTGCGATAGGCGGCCAACATTTGCACCTTGCCGGAGAAGAGCATGGGCGTGAGGTTCGCGTTCCAAAGGAAAGGCCACGCGCCCAAGCCCACCTTGGCCGCGCCAGTGAGGGCCACGTCCTTGGCGAGTTTGATGTTGATGGAAGCCTGCTCGGAACTGATGCGGTCCTCCAGCATCTTGATGGGCTGGTGGTTTTCATAAACCTCTACCGACGACACCGACTGGTGTGGCAAGTTCTTGCTAATGGAGGCATAATTGCCGCCCATCAAATCCATGCCTTCGACGTAAAACTTCTGAATGGGCAGGCCTTGGTAGGTGATTTTGCCATCGTCGGCGACCTCGATGCCCGGCATACGCTTCAGCACGTCCTCAATGCTCTTATCCTGCTTCTGCACGAAGGAACCGACAATATACTCCAGTGTGTCGCCTTTCTGCTCGATGCTGCGGGCGCGCACGGTGACGCCTTTCAGTTCCTGCACCTCTTCGCGAAGCATAAAATCCACCGTTTGGCTACGGTTAGCAATGCGCTTGGTCTGCTTCTCAAAAAAGAGCGACGAAGTGACCAAATCCAAACTATCGGCATCGGTGTTGACGCTGAGGCTGTAATGGCCGTCGTTCTCAGTACCCGCGTATGCCACAATAATTCGGTTTCCTGCCTTATAAGCCAAAACCTGAATGTTTGGCAAAGGCTCGCCCTCGGTGTCTTTCACATGGCCGGTGAGCACGGTTTGCGCCGACAAGACATTGCCTAACAACAAAAACAAAATGATATGCAGCCAACGCAGTTTCATTTCCTGTCGAGTTCGATGGGGTTGTTGCGAGATTTCATTACGGCTTGGATCTTTTTTGCAAAATCTTCGTTAACTTTATCAGTATAACCACCTTCTTTTAAATAAATCCGCATCGCATCAAAGAATCTTTGCTTTGTAGTTTTGATATAATCATTCTCTTCTTTACCTATTTTTGAACCTTCCGGCATTTTTTCAATGGAAAGGAACTCGAAAACGTAGTGGCCTTGCGTGTCCGCTATGTTTAAAATCAACCCAGGTAAACCACCAAATTTATATGGGCCATCGTTGAACGGTAATTCTTCTGAGAACCATGCCTCCCAAGTGCGTCCAGAAAAGTCGCAGATTGCCTTTTGGCAAGAGTATCCACTTATTGAGGCAGTATCATCTACTACTTTCCACGAATAAGTGTAGAGATTTTCTTCGTATTCATAACTATCTCCCAAAAATATTTTATCAGTTGTGGTAATCTTACCATTGGGATGATTCTTGTAAATTGAATACTGGTATCTGCATGCATAATCTTGCGCTGCTCCACTTTGAACCCATTCCAAAAGAATTCCCTCGTTCTGTTTCTGCCTACCAATTCGATCACTTTCATATTTATTGTAGCTTTGGAAATTACTGATGGTATTACCTATTATGAGAACCATACGCTCACAGCCGAATTTCTCCAAATTCGTTGTATCTTCACGGTAAGTTAAGCGATACGTTACCATGAGTTTGGCATTATCCAGTTCGGTAACTGGACCAAACCATTGAAGTTGTGCCATTGCATTATGGCAAAAGCCTAACAGCAAGGTGACAAGAATTTTGATGTAATTGTTTTTCATAGTATTTTTTTAAACGCACATTTATTGAAGTCTACACAATATTGAAATCTATAAATTGTGGTGGCGCGAAACTATTTTCATTATAACGCCACCACATTCTTCTTTGCAATCAATCGTTAATCACAATTCCGCAATTGACAAAGTATGCATCTCTTAATGACGCCATATCACAAATCAAGCAATAATAACAGTCATCATACCCACAACAGATGATCATGGTTTGACACGGCGTATCATTTTCCGCCTTCACCTGCTTTGGCGCAACAAACGTAAACAGTCCCAAAAAGGACAGGATTAACATTGATTTTCTAAAAATTTTCTTCATTTGAATTGATTTTTTAATTGTTGTATTCCTTTGTAGTTATAGCCATTTTGCGCTTCCCGTGCCGCTTGGCCTTGCGGCACAGAGATGGTTTGTATGTCCACCGCCTGTGATGTATTACGTCCCTGCAAACGGCAAGCACTTCCTTTGCAAGGACAAAAGTTGGATGAACCTGTTCTTGCCCAACCACCAAAAGTGGTTCGAATAATTTATTTTCTTCATCTTATTAACGGTTTTCTTTGTTCTTTTATTATTTATGCCCCATATCTTTACCTGTTGAACTCGCCTTCGGCAAAGCCATTGGCATTGTCAAGCACCACGGTGTAGGTACCGTTGTTATTTCCCGAGATAGGGATGATAACGGTTTGCTGCACGGTTGTATCCACCACGCCACTGTAGCAGAGACTGCCTGTGGCATTGTAAATCTTGATGTTCACATTGCCAAAACTCTGGTTGAAGTGGAGGTAAACCGAATTGCGGTTAGCTCCAGCTTCAATTGCATTAGGATTCGTCCCATAAAGCAAATCACCTATTAATTCGATGATTTCATATCCAGTAGGGACATTGTCTTCGATATTAATAATAGAAGCGCGTTCAATATTCATAGCTTGGGTTTGCCAAGAAAAAAGGCCTAAAGCGCAGAGGCCGACAAGGATAAGTGCGTTTTTCTTCATTGTTTTCGTTTTTTTATGGTTAGACATTGTTTTGCTGAAACGTTTCATGTAGTAAAAGTACAAGGATAAGCCAACCTGCAAATCAAGATACAACGGTGTTTCTGCCATGTACAATTTTTTCTTGCATTGAAAAATGCAAATTATTGATACACAATAGAAACAGAAACGGAGGATACAATGATTTTTTAGCCCAAATACAAATGAGCAACGCTAAAAAAGGCCCAAAGTACCTTTTTTGAGGCTAAAAATGAGATATAAACTCAATGGGAGAGAACTTGATGCAACTGCTCTTTCATTTTTTCAGGCTTCAAGTTCAGTTTGTCTCGTAGCTTGCTCCGATTTTTGTCGATGGTAAACTTGCTCATTTCCAAAATTTCAGCCATCTCCGTATTGGAAAGATCGGAGCACGACAACAGGCAAACTTTGGTTTCCGTTTCGTTCAGTTCAGGATATTTCTGACGCAAAACAGTATAGATGTCAGGATACACTTTTCCCATTTCCACCAAAACAGCATCGAAGAGACTCTCCTTTCCATTCATCAGC
This sequence comes from Candidatus Limimorpha sp., assembly GCA_045117495.1. Lineage (GTDB taxonomy): Bacteria > Bacteroidota > Bacteroidia > Bacteroidales > F082 > Limimorpha. Next base: position 6,573 of record JBGUNT010000009.1, read on the forward strand.
TTATATACAATAGAGCTCCATTCATTTTTAGGGTCATAGCCATTTTTTTGCTTGAGGTATGCAGAAATAATCAAACGAAGGCGCGAAGAAAGCTCTTGTTCCAAATAGGAAGTCTTGACCGATTGCTTGAGGTCGTTTTTTAAATTTTCAATCTGCCTTTGCATTTCCGCTTCCGCTTCCTGCATCTGCTTATGCCGTAATTGCAAAACTAAAATAATAGCAGTTGCTGTAAACAACAACAAACTGATAATCAATATAATCCTATGTCTAAAAATGATTTTTCTATTTAATGCGTTCTGAAGGTTCTCATAGTCATATTGTTGTTGGATACGATAGATGTTTTGTTCCTGTTGTTGACGTATCACTTCATACAGAAACTCTTCGTGCTTTTGACGATATTGCAAAGCTAATTGAGTATTGTTTTGAACTTCTTCAAACCTTGAAAGTGCGCCATATGCAGATACTTTGGTTTCGTTTTTCACATGTACGACTGATAATAGGTCCTCAATTCGTTGGTAATATACCGTTGCAGAATCCATTCTTCTGGCAGCCATAAAAGTTTTACCCATATTAAGCAAAAAAGTAAACAACTCAGCATCATTAGGATTATAACACTCATTAGTTTGTCTAAGATTGTTGAGAGACAAGTCAAATTTTCCTTGCAAACGGTAAAGCACTGCGTAATTGTTCAAAACCCTACATTTTACCTTATTGACATGAGCTTTCTCTGATAGAGCCAGGCTCTGATACAAGCACATCTCTGCATTTTCAAAATCGCCAAGCACCATATGGCAAACCGCCAACATATTCTTAACCAAGGCTTTCGCGGAATAGCTGTTGTTAAATCCCTTTTCCGAATTTCCCAATATAATCACAGATTCTTGCACTGATCCGTCTTCGAAAAGCATTTTCCCCATCCAATATTTCGCAAATACCACAGTTAGGCTATCCCCTGCCATTCCTCCATACTGCTCGGCATCCTTAAACGACTGCATAGCAATGGTCTTCTCGCTATAGTGCTGCTGGATAAAGCCGCTGTAAAGTGCCGCATGTGCAGCCTTGTCATATTGTTTCTTTCGGGCGTAGTAGTCGGCAGCGCGCTCCAGCTCGGGGCTGGTAGTGAAGAAGGGCTTGTCGTCAAAGAATTCATCGTCCATCAAAGGTGGAATCTCATGTCCATGGTCGCCAAACAAGGCCTCGCCTTGCAGTAAAGCCATTTCCATACGGTGCTTCTCATTGAAATAGACAGGCATTCGCAACACACTATCAATCAAAACAACCGTGCTGTCTGGGTCTGTGTCAAACAACCGCTCGGCACGACGAACCATCTGTCGCGCCTCGTGTTGGGGACTGTGGCAGGAAGCCAAAGCCATTAGCAGAATCAATCCTATGGACAAAAGCCGTTTCACGAGTGCAAAGGTAACAAAAAACCCATCGCAAATACACTTTCAAGGTTTTACAAAAAATTGCTACCTTTGCCGCCATAATTATAGAACCATGTCCATCGAAATCAACCATATCACCAAACAATATGGCGAACAACTCGCCCTCAACGACGTCACACTCTCTATTAATAAAGGTATTGTCGGCCTACTCGGCCCCAACGGCGCTGGCAAGTCGACACTGATGAAAATCATCACCTGCTTCATCCCTCCCACCTCGGGTTCCGTGAGCGTTGAAGGACACGACGTTATGGATGACCCCATGGCAGTAAAGCGCATCGTGGGCTACCTGCCGGAGCACAATCCACTCTATTTGGACATGTATGTACGCGAATACCTTGGATTCGTCGCCGGTGTCCACCACCTAAAAGGCGAAGCCGCCCACAAACGCATCGAGGCGATGATTGACGAGACAGGACTCGGCCTTGAAGCACACAAGAAAATCGGAGCTTTGTCGAAAGGCTACCGCCAGCGCGTGGGCCTTGCCCAAGCCATGATGCACGACCCGCAGGTGCTCATCCTCGACGAGCCCACCTCCGGCCTCGACCCCAACCAGCTCATCGACATCCGCAACCTCATCTCCAACCTCGGCAAGGAGAAGACCGTGCTCCTCTCCACCCACATCATGCAGGAGGTGGAAGCCATCTGCGAACGCGCCATTATTATTAATAAAGGTATGGTGGTGGCCGACGACAAGATCGAGAACCTGAAGCAGGAAAACGCTTCGAGCAATGTCATCATCGTGGAATTCGAGAGCGAGGTGAGCGAAGCCCTGCTCCGCAGCATCCCGCAAGTGGGACGCGTGCAGCAGGTAAAGGAAAACCACTGGATCCTGGAGCCACAAGGCGACACCGACATCCGCGCCAACCTGATGCGGTGGTCGGTGGACCGCGGCCTCATCATCAAGACCTTGCAGAAGGAAGACTTGAGCATCGAAGAGGCATTCCAGAAGCTGACGAAATAATTTTGGCCGAGGCCTTGCCGCGTCTAAAATTATTCGTACTTTTGCAGCCGCAAACGTGGAAAGATTTGATTTGATTGCAACCACAAGAAAAAATGCTAAACCAATGCTTTTTCCTATCCTTTCAGTCAACAACTTCCCACAGATTTATTTATTAACTTTTTAATAAACAATTTGTTATGGGTTATTATTTCACTTCAGAATCCGTCTCCGAGGGTCATCCCGACAAGGTAGCCGACCAGATATCGGATGCCGTATTGGACGAGATTCTACGTTATGATCCCACCTCCAAGGTGGCCTGCGAAACCTTAGTCACAACCGGACTTGTCGTGGTGGCGGGTGAAATCCGCACCAACGCTTACGTTGAGATTCAAGATGTGGCCCGCCGCGTCATCGACCACATCGGCTACAACAAGTCGGAGTACCAATTTGACGCGCAATCGTGCGGTGTGCTCTCTGCCCTTCATGGACAGTCGAACGACATCTACCAAGGCGTGGGACGCACCAAGCCTGAAGAACAGGGTGCTGGCGACCAAGGAATGATGTTCGGCTTCGCCTGCAAAGAGACCGAGAACTACATGCCTCTCACCATCGACCTTTCCCACATGCTCTTGCAAGAACTCGCTGCCATCCGCCGCGAAGGCAAGAAGATGACCTACCTACGTCCCGACGCCAAGTCGCAAGTGACAGTGGAATACGGCGATGGCTGGAAGCCCTTGCGCATCGACACCATCGTTATCAGCACACAGCACGACGAGTTTGCTGACGAGACGACTATGCAAAAAAAGATCGAAGCCGACGTGCGCAACATCCTCATCCCAAGAGTGAAGAAACAACTGCCTGCCCGCGTGAAGAAACTTTTCGGCGACGACATGAAACTTTACGTGAATCCGACGGGCAAGTTCGTTATCGGTGGCCCTCATGGCGACACTGGCCTCACAGGCCGCAAAATCATCGTCGACACTTACGGTGGTCGCGGCGCCCATGGCGGCGGTGCCTTCTCGGGCAAGGACAGCTCGAAGGTGGACCGCTCGGCGGCCTATGCTGCACGCCATATCGCCAAGAACCTCGTAGCCGCTGGCGTCTGCGACCAAGCCTTGGTACAGATTGCCTATGCCATCGGCAAGGCTGAACCCGTGGGCTTCTACGTCAACACCGACGGCACCTCACATGTGAAGATGAGCGACGCCGAGATCGCACTTAAGGTCAAGGAACTGGTCGACTTGAGACCTTACTTCATCGTGAAGCGCTTCGGCCTCACCAACCCCATCTTCGAAGAGACGGCTTCTTATGGCCATTTCGGACGTAAGCCTGAAACCCGAAAGATTGAAGTGTATTACGAAGACAAAGACACTTTCCGCGAAAGTGAACACATTTACAAAAACGTGGAATTTTTCGGCTGGGAGAAACTCGACTTGGTGGACAAACTGAAAGCAGCTTTCGGCTGCTAACAATAAAAAAGCCTGCGGGATTCCGCAGGCTTTTTTGTTTTACTTTTCAACGATTGTTATTCGTTTTCTACATTCTCTTCTGCTGCGGCAGCCGCTTCAAACTCCATGACAATCTCCTCTGGAGTTTTGCCAAGATTCTTCAGTGCGGCCTCAACAGAAGGAACAAACTCGCTTTCAGGATAATCAGCGATGATTTTTTCATACATCGAACGTGCCTTATCCAGGTCACGAAGTTGGTCCTCATAGACGAACGAAGCCATCATGAACATGCCCACAGGAGTCTTATCGAAAGTAGGATAATCCTTGATTAATTTGTCGCAAATCTTTTCGCTCTTTTCAGCATCTTTCAAGTTGATGGAGATTTCGAGTGCTTTAAACAACCAGTCGGGAGCGGTAGGGGCATCGGGGTTCTGCTCGACAAACTT
>JBGUNT010000010.1:0-5865 GCA_045117495.1 Candidatus Limimorpha sp.
TACAGCGCTTTATTTCGATCAGATGGAAATAGATCCGTCTCATTTCCGCATGGACGGCAATGGTGAGGATATGTTTTTCCTCTCCAATGGCCACATCAGCCCAATGTTCTATAGTATCCTAGCCCGTCGCGGTTATTTCCCTGTGAAGGAATTGGCCACGTTTCGTCGTTTTGGCACGCGTTTGCAAGGTCATCCTACCACGGCTGAGGGTCTTCCTGGCGTTCGTATTGCTTCGGGTTCGTTGGGCCAGGGTCTTTCTGTCGCCGTTGGTGCTGCCCAAGCAAAGAGACTGAACGGGGACAAACATCTCGTCTTCGTTCTCATGGGTGATGGTGAGCAAGAGGAAGGCCAGATATGGGAGGCTGCCATGTATGCGCCTGCCAAGGGCGTTGACAATCTTATTGCTATTGTTGACTACAACAAGAAACAAATAGATGGTTCTACTGACGACGTGCTTAATCTTGGCGACATGCGTGCCAAATACGAGGCCTTTGGATGGGTAGTACTTGAGATGAGCGGAAACAATATGCAGGCTGTTGTGAATACCCTAAAATTTGCCCGCGAGAACGCCTTCCAAGGCAAACCTCAGCTTATTCTGGCACATACCGAAATGGGTATGGGCGTCGACTTTATGATGGGCACACATAAATGGCACGGTTCTGCTCCCAATGATGAGCAGGCCGCCAATGCGCTGTCGCAACTGACCGAAACTTTAGGGGATTATTAAAACATTGCAACTATGGACTTTACAATTCAAAACAACAAAGATACAAGATCTGGATTCGGAGAAGGCTTGCTTGAGGCAGGTCGCCGTAATTCCAAAGTGGTGGCTTTCTGCGCCGATCTCACTGGCTCGTTGAAGATGGGCGACTTTGCTAAGGAGTTCCCCAACCGTTTTTTCCAAACGGGCATTGCCGAGGCCAATATGATCAATATGGCGGCTGGCATGGCTTTGAGTGACTTTGTGCCTTTCACGGGCACTTTTGCAGCGTTTTCGACGGGTCGCGTTTACGACCAGATTCGTCAAAGCGTGGCTTATTCCAATAAAAACGTTAAGATTGCAGCATCCCATGCTGGTGTAACCCTCGGTGAAGACGGTGCCACGCACCAAATCCTTGAGGATATCGGATTAATGAAAATGCTGCCCAACATGACAGTCATCGTGCCTTGCGACTTCAACCAGACCAAGAACGCCACCATCGCTGCTGCAGAATATGACGGTCCTGTGTACTTGCGTTTCGGTCGCCCTAAAGTGCCGAATTTCACTCCGGTTGATGAGAAATTTGTCATCGGCAAGGCCCAGATGCTTCAGGAAGGAAAGGATGTAACTATCTTTGCGTGCGGCCACTTGGTTTGGAAAGCCATCCAAGCACTTCCGATACTCAAAGATATGGGAATCAATGCTGAGCTGATCAACATTCACACCATCAAACCATTGGATGAGGAGGCTGTGCTGAAGTCGGTGCGCAAAACCCATTGTGTGGTTACCGCTGAGGAACATCAGCGCAACGGCGGTTTGGGTGATAGCATCGCCCAAGTGTTGGCTCTTAATGATCCTTGCCCGATGGAGATGGTGGCCGTCAACGACGTGTTTGGCCAAAGCGGCACGCCTGACGAGTTGCTGAAAGCCTATCATCTTGACACACCTGACATCGTAGAAGCCGTGAAAAAAGTTGTGGCACGGAAATAATAAAAGCTATTATAACTCATTAATACGATATGAAGAATCGAACCCTACTATTACTTATCGCTCTCATCATGTTGGGCATGATGTCGGCGTGCAACAAGAAACAAAAGGAAGAAGAACAGCCCAAAGCCATGAATGTCATCTATATGATTGGTGACGGTATGGCATTGCCTCAGGTGTATGCCGCCATACTTGCCTCGGGCGAAGACTTGACTTTTACGCAATTCCCGTATATTGGCGTGGTTGAGACCAATTCCGTCAGCAACGAGATTACTGACTCTGCTGCAGGTGGAACGGCTTTGGCTAGCGACCACAAGACCAATAACGCCATGGTGGGTATGAATCCCGATACGATACCTGTTAAGACCTTGCTTGAGGCCCTACACGAACAAGGCAAGGAGACGGGCATTGTGGTCTCATGCTATGTCACGCATGCAACTCCTGCCGTGTTTTACGCCAAAGTGCCGCATCGTCATCAATATGAGGAAATTGCCATGCAGCTGGCTGAGACGGATAATGTCAACTTGATTATCGGTGGTGGCCGCAAGCACTTCGCGCACCGTAAAGATAGCCTCAACCTTATCGAGAAGATGGAAAACGAACTTGGTTGGAAAGTGTACGACACGCTGGCCGACATTGATGAGACTTGTAAGAAATATGCAGTTTTGGCCGACGACGGACATATGCCGCCTGCAGCTGAGCGTGGCGACTTTCTGCCTCGTGCCGTGAAAACGGCTTTGAGAACCCTTGACGATGCCGAGAATGGTTTCTTCCTCATGGTGGAAGGCTCACAGATCGACTTTGCCTGTCATGCTAACGATTCCACATGGATGATGGATGAGATGTTGGACTTCGACAATGCCATACAAGTAGCGTTGGATTATGCCAAGGAGAAAGGCAATACACTGGTTGTCGTCACCGCCGACCACGAAACGGGCGGCTTGACTTTGCCTGATCCGCAAGGCAAGTACACCAATGTCGTGTTCGATTATTCCTCGCGCAGCCACACTTGCTTGCCTGTTATGGTCTATGCCTTTGGCCCCGGTGCAGAGCAGTTTACGGGTTGGATGGAAAATAGAGATCTCAAGGCAAAGATAATGCATGCTTGTGGCTCGGAAAACATCACGGATAGCATCCAAGAAAAAGAAGGTAGGCGTGTAAAAGCTGTTAAAGTCAACCTCGACTCCAACCCAACCAACTGAATACAGACCCAATGAAACTCTCTGTCGTCATCGTCAACTACAACGTTGAATACTTCCTCGAGCAATGCCTCTACTCGGTGCGTCGCGCCATGCAGGGTATAGAAGGGGAAGTGTTCGTTGTTGACAACAATTCCGTCGACGGATCGTTGAAAATGCTGGCGCAGAAGTTTCCCGAGGTGAAGGTCATTGCCAATAAGGAGAACGTGGGCTTTAGTAGGGCTAACAATCAAGCCATCCGCGTCTCCACAGGCGAGTATGTGCTGCTCCTCAACCCAGATACTGTGGTGGAAGACGATACTTTCTCCAAGTGTCTCAGTTTCATGGACAGTCACCCTGAGGCGGGCGGTCTTGGTGTGAAGATGGTGGATGGTAAGGGCCGGTTCTTGCCTGAATCGAAGCGAGGACTGCCTACGGCAGAGACTGCATTCTATAAGATGTTTGGCCTTGCCAAGCTCTTCCCTCACAGCAAGCGTTTCGCCAGATACTACATGGGCCATCTCTCCAACGATGAGACCAATGAAGTGGAGATCTTGTCAGGCGCCTTCATGTTGATGCGTCGCGAGACTTTGGATAAGGTAGGGCTATTGGACGAGACCTTCTTCATGTATGGCGAAGACATCGACTTGTCGTATCGTATCACTCAGGGAGGTTACAAGAATTACTATTTCCCTGAGACCCGCATCATCCACTACAAGGGCGAGAGCACCAAGAAGACCAGTGTCAACTACGTGTTTGTGTTTTATCGTGCCATGGAGATTTTTGCCAAGAAGCATTTTGGCAACTCATGGGCAAAGTCGTTTTCTTTCCTTATTAATATAGCCATCTATATCAAGGCGTTCTTCGCCTTGGTGTCACAGTTTTTCCACAAAGCTGCAGTGCCATTTCTCGATGCCGTGCTTGGTTATGGTGGTTTGGCAGCCATTAGTTATTTTTGGGGCCATGCTACCATCTATGGTGGGGTGGGTAGTTATCCTTTAGTGCTCTTTGCCGCAGTGTTGCCCGCATATATTCTGATTTGGTTGTTGTGTACTTATTTTTCAGGTGGTTACGACAAGCCTTACAATATCGGACGCGCAGTTCTTGGTGTGGCTATTGGTAGCGCCGTCATTTTGGTGTTGTATGCTTTATTGCCTGAGAGCTTGCGCTTCTCACGTGCCTTGATTCTCTTTGGCATGATATGGCTGGCAATCGTGATGAGCCTAATCCGTTTTATTGGCGTCTTGTTGGGCAATGAGAACTTCCAATCGAAAAAGACGGAGAAGAAACGTTTTTTGGTCATCGGAAGCCCCGAGGAGACGAAACGTGTCAATTCTATCTTGGAGAGCACCTCGATCAAGCCGGACTTTATTGGTTTGGTAAGTTCTGAGGCGCAAGGTGAGGCTCCTGAGGGTTTCATCGGTAACCTTTCGCAGGTGCCCGATATTATTGAGATTTACAAGATTACGGAAGTCATCTTCTGCTCGAAGGATGTGCCGCATCAGGTCATCATCGACAAGATGGTGGATTGGCATACCTCCAATGTAGACTATAAGATTGCACCAGAGGATAGCCTGTCCATCATTGGCAGCAATAGCATCAATACGCGTGGCGACCTTTATACGGTTGACATCAAGGCTATTGACACTAAACCTAACCGTCGCAACAAACGTCTTTTCGATGTGGTGATGAGCGTATTCAGCATCATTTTCTGGCTGCCCTTGGCTTTGGTTGTAAAGCGACCGGTACGTTTCTTGAAAGACGCGTTCCTAGTCCTTGTCAGACGTCGCACATGGGTGGGCTATTGTGCTGCCGATGACACGCAGAAGCTCCCCAAGATTCGCAAGGGCATTTACACTACAGCTTCGGGCCTCGACAGAAAAGAGGGCGTGGATACTGGGTTCGCCAACCAACTGAATCTGCTTTATGCGCGCGACTATACCGTATGGAAAGATGCAGAGATTTTCTTCCGTTCCGTGACAGCGAAAGGTGAATAAGGAATCAGCCCACTTGAAGATTCAAGCGGGCTGATTTTGTGTATGACTTACTAGAACTTATTCAACTCTTCGTGGAAGGTTAGTTTATGATTAACTTTTGGGTTTCAATGTTGCTTCTGTTTTGTATACGAATATAATACAATCCTTTCGGAGCGTCGCTTAAGTCGACTTGCTGATAGCCTGAAACCTTGTCCATTTGTTTGACCAATTGGCCATGAGTGTTGAAAACCAATATGTTGCTTTCTTCGGCTAGAGCGATGATAAAACTGCCCGAAGTGGGGTTGGGATAGATGGTGTTTTCCCTTTGGATTGTTTCTTCTTCCACTTTTGTGACAATGCAAGTGCGGGGCAGCGTGATATCGTCAATCCAGGCACAGTCCTGACCTCCTGCACCTGTTGAGTTTTTGTCATAGAACCAGTCGCATACGTGATTTCCCGCCTTGATTTCATAGCTGGCGAAGGTCCAGTCGTTTTCGCCCCACCACCAGTCCATCTTACGTCCATCGACAAAGAAGGCAAATATGTCTTTTTTATGTTCTTCCGTTGATGTCTTGAACCAGAAACTGATTTCGCCGTCGTTTTGGCTTTCGGTATAGATGATCAGGTGTGTTACTTCGTCGTTTCCTATCTCACCGGTGCGGGCACTATAGGTGCCGTTGTGCGATTCTTGATCGGTGACGAACCAATGTGAATCACCGCCGTGTTCCCAATCCAAGAAGCTGAAATCACCGCTTTCGAAGGTTTCAACAGCGACGCCTACGGCGAACACATAATCATGCAAAGTCGTGTAGCTGCCGGAATGCAGTTTCAAAGTGAGATGAAACACAGTGCCTCCAAGGATGTCACTGTCGGAGCTGAGCGGTAATTCGGCTGTAAAGGTGCCATTGGGCTCCACGGCTCCAATTTGTATTTGATTGTCGATGAGATGGATGCGGTTGTCGTCGCAGGAAGCGGAAAGGTAAGCATCTGGAGCTGTGGCATGACCAATATTCAAACCGTTGAT
>JBGUNT010000011.1:0-12494 GCA_045117495.1 Candidatus Limimorpha sp.
TGCTTGACACGGGCCTGTTGTGCGCGTTGTGGGGCGACAACATCCAATACAAGGTGATGCAAGGCGAGATCGACATCAACGAGGGCGCTTTGACGGAGAATTTCGTGGCCGCCGAGTTGCGCAAGCATGGGCGGAAGTTGCATTATTACGACCGCAAGAGCCGACAGGAGTTGGATTTTTTGCTGGCAGAAGACAATAAGGTGACCATCATCGAGGTGAAGTCGGGCGACAGCTACAAGCGTCACGCTTCGGTGGATACGGCCTTGCAGGAGCAACCCGAAAAGATTGGCAAGGTGATGGTAATGAACAAGTTCAACTTTGAAAAGACCGACAATATACTTTATGTCCCGCTGTATATGGCGGCGTTTGTTTGAAAAGTTTTCGCTATGTCTGTAACTTTTTCGCCCTTTTTCCGTATTACGATTGATGACATGAGACACGAGACTGCGAGACTGTCATCCCGTGGAAAACGGAAGTCTCGCGTCCCGCGTCCCGAAGTCCCGCGTCAGAAAAACAGACAAACAACTAAAACATCAATAAAATGAAAAAAAGAATGATTTTGGCAGCCATGCTGCTGCTGGCCTTCGGAACGATGAAGGCGCAGGTGAATGAACCCAAACCGATTGATCCCCAAATGGATAGCATCATGAAGAGCCGAATGGCTGAATTGTCGCAAATGCAAGAGCAGTTTTCCGAATGGATGCACGAGTTGGGGATGAATATGCAGCATCTTTCGGATTCCATAGATTGGAAGTCGTTTGAGAGAGACATGGAACAATGGGGCAAGGAAATGGAGCAGTGGGGGAAAGAGATGGAAAAGAGGGGCTACAAGTTTGATAAGTCCTTCAACTATCAGCTTTTGAAGAATGATGATCCGCAGGCTCATTCCATTACTGTTGAAGGTTCCGGCAATGTGACAATCAGGCAAAGTCAGGACGGATTCTCGCTGTCGCGTGGCGACAAGGGCACTTCCGATAGGTATGTCGTTGATGGCAATGTGCTTCTTAAAGGCTCAAGTGATTATGATGTTGCCATGCCGCAACTCGACAAAATCATCCTTTGCTCTTCTGGCGATGTCATTGGCAGCGGCGTGATAAAGGGCAACACACTCGACATTGTCCTGTTAGGTTCGGGCGACATTAGGTTGGACGTGGATTATGATACCATCAACATTAAAATGATTGGATCAGGCGATGTCACGCTCAAGGGACAATGCAAGATGATTAACGCCACGCTCACGGGTTCAGGCGACTTGCGGATACCTGAATTGCATTATGATCAATCGCGTTTCAACTCAACAGGTTCGGGCGAGATTTGGTCTAATGGACGCAAGGAAGTGTTTTCTTACAAGTACAGTTCAGAAAGGAAATGTGGCGAGAAAAGAAACCTCCTTTTCGATGCCCATTGGAACGGCTTCGAGGCAGGCTTGAATATGCTCCTCGACCCGTCGGCCATGAACACCTACACGGGTCCCCACGACTTCATGGCCATCCGTCCGATGCGCAGCTGGTATTTCGGCTTCAACATCGCCGATGTGGGCATTGCATTCGATAGGAGACATAGAGTCGGCTTGTTTACAGGCGTCGGTCTCGGCTGGAACAACTACAGTTGGAAAAACTATATCAGGATGACGGTGGAAGACGGCCAGTTGGTCAACACTTTGCTGCCCGACGACCGCCCAGTGAAGAACAGTAAATTCGGCTTGCTCTATGCCCAAGTGCCGCTGATGATCGAAGTAAGGCCTACGCGCCATTTCTACATCGACTTTGGTGTGACGGGCGGCATCCGCCTGGCCTCTTGGACCCGCATCAAGTATGCCGATGGCAGCAATGAGAAGACCTACAACAACTATTTGACCAACCTGTTCAAATGTGATGCCACGTTCCGTATCGGTGGCGAGAATTTGGGCTTCTTCGCCAACTATGCGCTTGTCCCCACCTACGTTAAAGGTCGTGATGCAGCCAAGGCGCACCCGCTCATGTTGGGGTTCAGCATCAATTTCTGAGGATTGTCTCACGCGGATATTATCTCACGCAGAAATCGCAGAATACGCAGAACCTGTCGGGCGTTTATTTCTCGCCACTTCGCGTCATTGCGAGGAGGCACGACGAAGCAATCCAGACGACACAAATGTTTTCTGGATTGCTTTGTTTCGTTTGCAATGACGCGAAGCGTGTCGGCGCAAAGCGGCGACCATTCCCAAAGTTCGGCGTATTCTGCGTGAATCTGCGTGTTCTGCGTGAAAAAGAACTCACTCCCCGCGTTTCTCCTCCCACCGTTCCTTAGCCGATGCAAGCTGTTCGTCGGCGCGTTGGTAGGCGGCCAAGGCCATGTCGGTGGCGGCCTCGCTTAGGTCTTGTTTGGCTTGGCTCACGCCCGCGTTGATGAGGCTGGCGAAACTACTATGCCTTCCGTTGGTGAGCCAGAGCAGACCTCTGCTAACGAGCGAAAGCGACTTTTGTTCTTCGGCTTCTTCTTCAAAAGAGTTTCCATTGTTGTATGCGAAAGCCATGTTAGTGTTTATCTGATAGGCCAAAAGCCCAAAATCTGGTTTGTCGAAATCGGGCAGGGAGCTTTCAATTTGCATCGTTCCTGTTTTGATGGACGGCAGTTCGGCCACAAGCGGCATTTCCTTTTTTTCCTTGACAACCTTCTCAACCTCGACCTTTTTTTCTCTGACCACGACATTCTGTTTGACGAACTGGCTGGGTCTTGTCTGCAAGGCAAGCCTTTCCAACGGCCTCTCGATGCGTATTGCGGCAATAGGTTGTAGCTCGGCAATCGGCTCCAATTTCGGCAACGATTTCTCGGGCCACAATCCGACGGTGAGTAGCAATCCGGCAGCAGCGGCAGCCGAAGCGATTTTGACGTAAAGCGGCACAACCGTTGTTTTTTTCTTCAGGCCTTCCTTGTTTTCATAAGCAAGGGCAGGAGCCTCCAAATGCGGAAGTTCCTCGGTGAGCTCGTTCCAGTCCAAACCCTGTGCCACAACGAAGGCTTTCAGCTGCTCCGCCTTGTCGGGGCTGAGGTTGCCCTCCAGGTAATCCAGGAGGTAGGCCTCGTAGTTGTCGATGTTAATGTTCGTGTTCATGGCTCTATGTCGATAAGGTTGTCGATGCTTTTCAATTTGTTTTTGAGTGCGGTGCGGGCGCGGAAGATGTTGACCTTCACTTGCGCCTCGCTCATCCCTGTGATGGTGCCGATTTCCTGGTAGCTGTATCCCTCGTAGTCGCGTAGCAGTAAGGCGGTGCGTTGTGCTTCCGGCAACAGGGTCAAGGCCTTGTGCAGGATGTCGTTGACATCGGGGTAGGGGCTTTGCGTGATCTTCGCGTTGGAGGGCAGGGGCTCTTCGACACTGGCAAAACGCTGTCGGTGACGGACTTCGTCAATCATGGCATGGTGGGCGGTGGTGAAGAGATAGGATTTCGCCTTGGCGAAGTCCACCGTCTTGACCTTCTCCCATACGCGAGCAAAGCTTTCCTGCACCACGTCCTCAGCCTGCTCGCGGTTGCGGAGGCTGGAGAACGCGAAGCGGAAAAGCCGGTCGGCATATAGCTCCACGCACTGGTTGTACTGACTTCTGTCCATCTTTTACAATGGTAATACGGAGTTTGTGGTGAAAAGTTACAATGAACGGCAAAAATATCTATTTTTGCGAAAAATTTTATCAGTCATGTTGCTAAACTACATCACTTGGAACGTTGATCCCGTCCTGTTTTCTCTTGGCCCATTGCAAATTCGTTGGTACGGACTCTTTTGGGCTTTGGGTTTCCTTTTTGGCTATTTCATCATGCGAGGCATCTACCGTCGTGAGAAGATGCCTGATGCATGGCTCGACAAGTTGTTGGTCTACATGCTGATCTTCACCGTCATTGGAGCGCGCCTCGGTCATTGCCTGTTCTATGAGCCTGACTATTACCTCTCCAATCCTTTGAAGATGTTGGCCATCTGGGAAGGCGGCCTTGCCAGCCACGGCGGAGCCATCGGCATCCTGCTGGGCTTGTGGATATATGTGCGCCGTTACAACAAAACCCCGAAACAGAAAGAAGACAAACAGCATATCAACTTTATCTGGATCATGGACCGCATCGTCGTTCCCGTGTGCCTTGTCGGCGCATTGATCCGTTGCGGCAATGTGATGAACCATGAAATCTATGGCACGCCTACTTCGTTGCCATGGGGTTTTGTCTTTATGCGGGGCGCGGAGCAGTTCTGCGGTACTGTCGACAACTACACGGCATGTACGTCGTGGGCTTCGTGCTGTCCGCCCGAGGAGTGGCTGCCTTGCCATCCTACCGGCCTTTATGAGGCTTTCTTCTGTCTGGTGGCCATGGCCATCCTGCTGTGGATGTACTATAAGCGCGACTTGGGCAACAGACAACCTGGCCTGATGTTTGGCACTTTCCTGATCATCATCTTCGGCTCCCGTATCGCTATCGAGTTCTTGAAAAACGTCCAGGTCGACTTCGAACGTAACATGACCTTCGACATGGGGCAATGGTTGAGCATCCCGTTTGTCATCCTAGGCATAGGGATGATCGTTTGGAGCTTCGTCAATAAAAAAAGAAAAGCAGCTTGACGCTGCTTTTCTTTTGGCTTATTCCATGTAATACAAGTTTAGGTAATCCGTCAAACGACTTGAGATGTCTTCTGCCAAGTCGGTGCGTTCGTATTTCTTGGCCACATCGCTGAAGTGCTTGAGTAGGCTCATGCCTTCGTCGATGTCTTCAGAGTAGTATTTCCTAAACTTGGGCTTCATGTTGCCGTAATACCTCACCTTGTCGCTGTAGTTGTTGGCGAGGTTCATCAGGTAGGCGTCTCCTTTCTCGGCCTCACCACAGCGGTAGTATAACTCAGGGAAGTGATAGGTGTGGATTTCGAAGGGGAACTTCTCATTCGGGAAGAACTCCTGGTACTTGTCCATCACGATGACGGCGGAGTCGAGTTGGTTGTGGTTGACGAGACTTTGGGCTAGGCGTGAATAGGCTTGTTGGGCATAGGCCGCGTTGCGAACGCTCTCGCGGTCGGGCACCACGCCGTCTTGGTTCAAGCTGCCCCAGTTGGTGAGGCCTTCGTTGGCCTTGGTGACCAGCAGGTCGTAGCTGCCGTCACGATACACGCCGCCGACACCTTTATAATAGTCTTCGGCTTCGACGGGGATGAAGCGGTAGGCCAAGCCTTCCATATGGAGGTACTTGTCGATGCCAAGGACCTTCGACATGTCGCTGAACGAGGTGAAGTAGACAGGACGCTCCCAGTTGTTGGTGGCCATGAAGTCAAGGAGCATGATGGCATTCTTGTAGATCCAATTCTCCTTGATGTCCCATGTGATTTCGTCAACGATCTGGTCCTTCATGCTCTCGGGAACGACGCCGCTTCTGAGGCAGGCTTCCTTGTCGACGGTGAGCTTCACGCTACGGCATGGGAAATAATGTGTGTAGGACCCGTTGACATAACGTATCACGGCCTTGGGATTGTGGATGAAGTCGATGACTTGCTTCAGCTCTACTTGCTTGCCCTTGAAGAAATCTTCCTCCTCCACAGGAATCTGTTCGTTAACGCCATTGTCGTATTCTTTTTGGGTCAACGTCAGCGGAAGCTTCTCGGAGTCATACACCTTGCGGCCCATCTGGTGGACATACCAATAGCCGCTGGAGAGCATGTAGTTGACGACGCGCACGTCGGTACGGAAGCCTTCCACCTCTTGAACGTACCACAAGGGGAAGGTGTCGTTGTCGCCGCGGGTGAAGATGACCGAGTTGGGCGGCAGTTGTGCAAGGTAGTTCTTGGCCCAGTCGCGCGCCGAGGTCTTACCTGCGCGGTTATGCTCTTCCCATCCGTTGGCGGCCAACACGCACGGCACGGCAAGGAAACAAACCAAGCCAACAGCGACGGTGGTGACCATGCTGTTTTTCTTCGTCAGCTTGTTGATCCAGTCGATGAGAGCGATGACGCCAAAGCCGATCCAGATGGCGAAGGCATAGAAGGAGCCGGCGTACGAGTAGTCACGCTCACGGGGCTGGTAGGGGGTCTGGTTCAGGTAGATGATGATGGCCAAGCCGGTCAGGAAGAAGAGCAGGAAGATGATCCAGCTCTGCTTCAGATCATTCTTAAGCAGCCAGAACAAACCGATGAGGCCGAGGATGAGGGGCAGGAAATAATAAGTCGTTCTGCCAGGGTTTTTCAGGCAGTCAGGGATGTTGTCCTGGTCGCCGAGGCGGGCGTTGTCGATGGCGCTGATGCCGCTGATCCAGTTGCCGTGTTCAAGTTCGCCTTGGCTTTCGATGTCGTTCTGACGTCCCACGAAATTCCACATGAGATAGCGCCAATACATCCAATTGCATTGGTAACTGATGAAAAACTTCAGGTTTTGTCCAAAAGTAGGCTTGCTGACGGTGATGGTTTCACCTCGGTAGTTCCGTACACGCACGGGCGTGCCGATGATGGTTCCTTTTGAGTTCTTGCGATAGCTATCGTACATCTCAGAGTGTGCACCTTTTTGTGTGCTCCACATGCGTGGGAAGAACGTCTTCATCTCGGCGGGATAGTCTGGTAAGATGCCCTTGTTGTCGTCGGTGATCACATAGCGTTTCTTTTCCTCGTCTTTGACATAGATGGGGTTGCCGTCTTTCAGGCCGGTGACAGGGGCGTTGTAATAGGCACCGTAGAGCAAGGGCCAGCTGCCGTATTGGTCACGGTTGATATACGACAGCATCGAAAGGGCTTCCTTGGGTTCGTTCTCGTTGATGGGCGTGTTGGTGTTGGCGCGGATAATCAGCATGAAGAACGACGAGTAGCCGATGAGGATGAACATCAAGGAGAGGATGGCGGTGTTCCAAATCACCTTTTTGCGCTTGGCGGTATACCAAAGACCCCAAACGATGAGTCCGATGATGACGGCAAAGTATACGATGGAGCCGAGGTTGAACGGTGCGTGTAGGGTGTTCACGAAGAACAATTCGGTCTTGCCTGCCAGGTTGATGACCTGAGGCACGAGGAACATGTTGAGGAACCACAGCAAGGCCACGGATACCAATCCGGCTACGACAAAGCCCCAGAACGAGGTCTTTTTCCATTTCTTGAAGTAAACCACATACACGAAGGCGGGGACACATAGCAAGTTGAGCAAGTGGACGCCGATGGACATGCCAATGAGGAAGGCGATGAAGATGATCCATCGTGTGCTCTTTGGGTCGTCAGCCACTTGTTCCCATTTCAGGATGGCCCAGAAGGTGACGGCGGTGAAGAACGACGACATGGCGTATACCTCGCCTTCGACGGCGTTGAACCAGAACGACTCGGTGAAGGTGTAGGCCACTGCACCGACGAAGCCAGCTAGCAGCACGCCAATCTTATTTGTCCAAGGTGCGTCTTCGCCCTCTTTCATCCACACTTTACGGGCCATCATGGTGATGGTCCAGAAAAGGAAGACGATGGTGAGGCCGCTACAAATGGCCGACATCACGTTGACCATCATGGCCACCTTGGTGACATCGCCGCCGGCAAATAGCGAGAAGAAACGTCCAATCATCTGGAACAGAGGTGCCCCAGGCGGGTGACCCACTTGCAGTTTGTAAGCCGTTGAAATGTATTCGCCGCAGTCCCACCAGCTCACGGTAGGCTCAAGCGTGAGGAAATACACGACGGTGGCGATGATGCCTGCCAACCATCCTGTAATGTTGTTTAACCTTTTGAATGTCATAATGATTTATTGTTTGACTGTTGTCTTTGCGTTTTGGCCTCCAGCGGGAGTTTCTTGGTCTTGCAAATGTTCTGGCTTGTATTTGCCTAGAGGGATGTCCTCAAAGATGAACTCGTTGCAGCGTCGGGCGGCAACAATGTGGTCGGTGACGGCAGTGTTGATAGCCGAAACTGCGATGTTGGCCAAGGCACCGACCAAACCACCTCCGTAATAGTTGTTGTCGCTCAGGTCGAGGTAGAGATCGCAGGTGCGGTCGAAGATCACCTCGTTGGTGCGAGTCGATTTCACGATGTATGAGATTTTGGTCTCGATGCCGAACCCTTTCTTCTTCCATTCGTCAATCACCGAAAACACGACGGCGTCGGCGCCAAACACCTTGCCGAAGGTTCCCACGTTTTGGTCGATGAAGTTCTCGGCGTCGTAGGCGCTTTCTGACTTGAAAATCTCCATGGCCAAGTGGGGCGAGATGACGTAATAACCTGCCTCAGCCAATGGCTGGCTGATAGAGGTGTAGAGCAAGTCCTTGGCTTCCACGTTGTTGGAGTTGTTGATAGGAGGCATAACCAGCAGTGTTACCGGCTTTTCCTCGTACATTTTGGGGTAGAGTTGGCCTCGCGTGTACTTTTTTGTGGTGCAGGAGGCAAACATGACGGAACAGGCCGCCAAAAGGATGAATAGGGTCTTTCTCATGGCTTACTGATGGCTGAATTTCTTGATAAGTGGACCAATGAAAACGCTCGATTCGGGGTAAAGTTCCATCTCCTTTTGCAGCATTTCCATTCCTTTTTCGCGGAACATGGCTCCGTAGTCGCCCATCTGGCCATAGGTTTCCTTTTGCTTCTTGGTCGCGTGGCTGAGGAAGTTTGCGGCGGTTTCGGGTTGGAGCAGAAGGTAGCCATACTCGGCGCAGATGCCGGGGGGAATCACGCCTCGCGTGCCGCCGGGATGCTTCACCATGTACTCGTATTGGCACAGCAAGGCGCAAACACTTTCGGGACTTTGCGTGTGATAGTAGTCATACATCACCACTTCGTAGTCGGATGCTTCTTTGCTGTTGCGATAGGAGCCCCAGTTGTAGAGATAGGTTTTCGTGGTGCACGAACTCAGCAACAGGCCCAAACTCATGACGATGAGCAGCTTCTTCATAGTTCGATGATTTTGGTGTCGCCGGTCGAGAGCACCACTTCCTTTGAGTAAACGGTCTGGCCGTTGCGTTTCACCACCACTTGGTGCCTGCCAGGCGTCGTCTTGATGGCGTGTTTGGCCGTGTTCTTTATCTCGCGTCGGGTCTTGTGGGCGATGTCTTTGACGGTCGAGGTTTCGTATTGTTGGTCGTCGATGCTAACGCTGATGTCATAGGCGCTTGAGTCCGTAAAGCAGATGGCGGCCTTGTCCTCGATGCCCGAAGTGACGGTATAGTTGCCAACGCCGCATGAGTTGAAAAGCGTGGCCACAAATAGGCAAATGCTTGCAATGATGATTTTTTTCATCGTTTATTCCTCCATTAGATAATAGTTTTCAAGATGTTCTGCGTCGATTGTCTCGCCTTCGTAGGTGGCAAAGGAGAATTCGGTTTCGGGGGTGTCTCCATAGTTGGCAGTCACGGTCACACGCCCCATCATTTTGCCAGGCAGCTCCACGTTGGTGCCGGTTTGTGGGTTGTTGACGGTCCTACCTTTTTTATATAAACCGAATTTGGAGCCAGGGGTGATGCCTTGCGAAGCGCCTCCCGAAATGACGTAGTCGCCGTCCTCGATGGTCAGCACATAGCCGCGCCACGGTTTGTCCATGCACTTGTTGATGATGTTCTCGACGAGTTGGGTGAGGGCTGCCGAGATGGCCTTGTCGCTCAGTGTGGCGTCAAATCCAGCCGTGCCGCCAATGCCCAAAGTGGTTTTCGAAGAGGTTTCGGCTTGGCCTTTGGCTTCATCGGAATAGATGATGAGGCCCGAGGCCACATCGACGAGGCGCACGTTCACCGCAGCTTCCACGGTTTGGGTCTTGGTGGAGCTGAAGATGCGTTCGTCGCCTTCGGTCTTGCGACCAAACTGGGTGATGGAGCCGAGGATGATGTAGTCGGCGCCGATTTTCTTCATGTCGCTACCCGCTTCCTCCACAATCACGTCCAAGTCGTCGCGTTCAAGAAGGATGAACTTGCCGCTGGCGGCCAGCTTGGACGACAGGATGTCCATCGCCTGCTTGCGCATCGGGTCATTCTCCCTGTCGTAGAAGATGCCTTTCCCGTATTGGGTTTCGTTGGTGAAACGGCCAATGGCCACCTTGCGTTTCAAAGTTTTGCCTTCTTGGGCAAATGAAACGGTGCTGAATGCTGCAACGAGCAAAACAGCAAGAATCAGTCTGATGTTCTTCATTTTATTGTTTGTAATTGATAATTCAATCGGATATAGCTTGCAAAAATAGGGAATTTTGGAATATATAAGGCTGTTTTCTTACAATTATACAGCGTTTTAATCTTATAACGACGAAATGGAATGATTATTATTTTGCTTTTTTTCGAAAAAATTGAAAAAAACACTTGCGGATATTGAAATAAGTTGTACTTTTGCAGCCGCATTCGGAAACGAATGATGTCGAGTGGTGTAATGGCAGCACTGCAGATTTTGGTTCTGCCTGTCAAGGTTCGAATCCTTGCTCGACAACTTAAGGTGGAAGAAAAGACCTGCTACTTTGAGTAACAGGTCTTTTTGTTGTTGAAAAGGACATGAGGCTTGTCTTCTTGGTGTCATTGCGGACTTGATCCGCAATCTCCTGAAAAAGAAGAGAAACCGATAAGGCAGGAGATGGCGGATGTTCCTCCGCCATGACGACCAAGAGAGTATATAAACGATGTATCAACATAAACAATAATGATAGCGAAAGAACAAATAACCGTCTTGTGTGAAGAAGCCCTCGCTGGCAGCGACCGCTTCCTCGTTGAAGTGAAGGTGAAACCTAACAACGTGATTGAGGTATATGTCGATTCCGACACGGCGGTCAACATCGACCACTGTGCCGAATTGAGCCGCTACATCAACGAGAAACTCGACCGTGACGTGGAAGACTATGAGCTGAGCGTGTTCTCATGGGGCCTTTCGGGCGCCTTGAAGATGGACCGTCAGCTGCAGAAGTATGTGGGCAAAGACGTGGAGGTGAAGACGAAAGAGTCGGGCAAGATGCAAGGTAAGTTAGTGAGCTTCGATGCCGAAAAAGTGGAGATTGCTCCAGCACCCAAGAAAACCTCAAAGAAAAAGCCCGTAGAGGAACCCGTCAACCTGTTCTTTGAACGCAAGAAAGCGGAAATCAAACCTGCTATAATTTTTTGATAATCAATTAATAATAATATACAATGGATAACTACAAATTAGTAGAGACTTTCTCTGAATTCAAGGAATTCAAGAACATTGACCGCGAAGCCATGATGCGCATCATCGAGGATGTGTTTAGAGGCATGCTGAACAAAAAGTTCGATACGGATACCGAGGACTTTATCGATATCATCGTGAACGTCGACAAGGGTGACTTTGAGATCTACCACAACCGTACCGTTGTTGAAGACGACGCTGTTGAGGATCCGCTCCGTCAGATCAAATTGTCGGATGCCATCAAGATCGAACCCGACTTCGAAGTTGGTGACGATGTCAGTGAGGTGCTTCGTATTGAAAGCTTCGGCCGTCGCGACATTTTGGCCCTGCGTCAGAACCTGCAGACCAAAGTTGCCGAGTATGAGAAGGAAAACATCTTCCAGAAATACAAGGATAAGGTGGGCGATATCATCACAGCCGAGGTGGTTCATTCTTGGAAGCGTGAGATCGTCGTCGTCGATGATGAAGGCATCGAGTTGACCCTGCCGCGTTTGGAGCAGATTCCGAGCGATATTTATAAGAAAGGTGATACCCTTCGCGCCATCGTGAAGAGCGTCGAGAGCGTCAACGGTTCTCCCGTCGTTGTCTTGTCGCGTACTTCCGAGATCTTCCTGCAGCGTCTGCTTGAAGCTGAGGTGCCTGAGATTTACGATGGTCTCATCACCATTAAGAAAATTGTCCGTGAACCTGGTCAACGTGCCAAAATCGCTGTGGAGTCCTACGACGACCGCATTGATCCCGTCGGCGCTTGCGTCGGTATGAAGGGTAGCCGTATCCATGGCATCGTTCGTGAGTTGCGTAATGAGAACATCGACGTCATCAACTGGACGACCAACCCGGTGCTGTTCATCACCCGTGCCTTGAGCCCTGCCAAGATCACCAACATCGTTATCAGTGACGATAACACCATGGCCAATGTGTACATGGAGAACGACCAAATCAGCCTCGCCATCGGTAAGGGCGGTTATAACATCAAACTTGCCGGCAAGCTGACTGGTTATGAAATCGATGTGTATCGCAACAGCGAAGCCAACGCCGATGAAGAAGATGTCGACCTGCAAGAATTTGCCGATGAAATCGATCAGTGGATCATCGACTCCCTCGTTCGCATGGGCTGCGACACGGCTAAGAACGTGTTGTCTTATACGCCCGAGGAAGTGGCATCGCGCGCCGACCTTGAGATTGAAACTGTCAAGGATGTGTTCCGCATTTTGAAGACTGAGTTTGAATCAGATCCTGAATGACCATCGCTAAAAGACAACTAACGAGAAACAAAAGAGAAAGAAACTATGTCCGAAGAAACTAATTATACCATTCGATTGTCGAAAGCGGCAAAAGAATTCAACGTGGGGGTTTCGACCATCTTGGAGTTCCTCGCAAAGAAAGGATTCCAGGTTGATTCCTCGCCGAATACCAAGCTTACCTCTGAG
>JBGUNT010000012.1:0-58084 GCA_045117495.1 Candidatus Limimorpha sp.
AACAAGGCTGCTTCAGCAGAATTATTGTCATTGAACAGGCTGGCTTCAGCCTTTTTCAGGTCTTCCTCTTTGATTCTATTACCACAGGCTACCATGGAGAAAGCCATAAGGGCAACCAACATTAGTTTCATTGTGTTTTTCATAGTGTCGTTTTTTTATCTGTGTTTCTTTTTTCTCGGAAAAATCATGCGGTAATCCACATCGCACTTGCCTTCTGAAATAGCTCGTAATTTGCTTTGTAATAGAGTTTTACGCAAAGGAGCAATGCGATCGACATGGACATGGCCTTCCAAATGGTCATATTCATGCTGGATGATGCGGGAACGAATGCCTTCAAACACTTCCTCGTGTTCCTGGAAGTTCTCGTCAAGATACTTGATGCGGATCTTATCTTTACGAACCACTTCTTCATAGATGTTGGGCAGGCTGAGACAACCTTCTTTAAAAGACACATCGTCACCAAACGCCTCAAGGAGTTCCGCGTTGATAAACACCTGCTTGAAACCCTTGCCGTCAGGGTAGTCGGGATAGAACGGATTACCGTCGACGATGAAGAGACGAATCGATTTGTTAACTTGGGGAGCGGCCAAACCGACGCCCTCGGAATGTACCAATGTTTCCCACATGTCGTTCAACAGGGTTTCCAGCTCAGGATAATCTGGCGTGATAGGTTGGGCGACAGCCTTCAAGGTGGGGTGGCCATATGCTACGATGGGAAGTATCATTTTAGTTGAGAGTTTAAAGTTGAGAAATGCGAAGCATTCGACGGAGTCGATTTAGAGTTTAATGACTCCATGTAAGACTGTAGGATGATGGTGGCGGCAATGGTGTCGACCAGTTCCTTGTCCTGACGCTTTGACTTACTCAGACCTGCATCGATCATGGTCTGATGTGCCATGACCGAGGTGAAGCGTTCGTCGTAACGCACGATCTTCATGTCAGGCAAGAGCTTCTTCAAACGGTTGACGATGGGTTCGATGTATTTTGAGCAGTCGGAAGGATTGTTTTTCATATCCTTAGGCTCACCGATGACAATCTGCTCCACTTCTTCGCGCTTCAAATAGTCGAGCACAAAGTCGACCAGTTTGTGCGACTCCACTGTCGTCAGCCCGTTTGCGATGATCTGCAACGGGTCGGTGACGGCGATGCCGCAACGTTTCCTGCCCAAGTCAATTGCCATTATCCTAGCCATGTCCTTCAAATCAAAATGCAAAATTACATATTTTTCCGCAAAACGAGGGAATGACAATAAAAAAAGAGGCTCTTGCGAACCTCTTACTTTCAGGGTGGAATGTGGGATTCGAACCCACGACCCACGGAACCACAATCCGGTACTCTAACCAGCTGAGCTAAATCCACCATCTGATTTTCGGCGGCAAAAATAGTACTTTTTTCCGAAACTGAGATGTTTTGAGGCCAATTTTTTCATTTTTTTATTTTTTGCCTCAAAAACATGGACGAAATCCGTATTTTTGACAACTCAAACCGTGCCACCCAATGGTTAGCAAGCAAAAATACGACCAATCCCCCAAGGCCCTGGCTTGGAAACGTTTCCAAAGCAATGTGCTCGGAATGATTTCGTGCGGCTTCGTCATCCTTTGGGCATTAATGGCACTGTTTGCCTATCTTATCATTCCCGACAAGACGCCCAATGCCAACCGTCAAATCCTTGAAATCAGTACCAAAAAGCCTGGCTTTGAGGTCGACATGCTGATGATCCCAAAAGAAAATCCCAACCCCAAGACTCCATTTTTTCAGTTTCTTCTCAAAGGGCGACCCGACAACTGCATCTATCTTCCTTTCGACAGCTTATACGTAACAAGAAACCAAACTATGGTCTACCTGTATCAAGCGGAAGAAAGCCAAACCAAAAGAACTGAAGTTATTGACAACCAAGAACTCACAAAACAAGCATTTTCATCCTCTGACGAAGCCGACACATATATCAGGGTGCACTGCATAAAACACCGCAAGTTTTTGTTAGGCACCGACCAATTTGGACGTGATTTTTTCAGCCGTTTGGTTTTAGGAAGCCGCATCAGCCTGACTGTAGGCTTCATTGCCGTCTTGCTTAGTCTGATGATTGGCATTGTGATGGGCAGCTTGGGCGGCTTTTTCCGTGGCAAAGTTGATGACGCCGTAGTATGGTTCATCAATGTCGTATGGTCCATCCCCACCCTCCTCCTCGTCATCGCCATCACCTTCGCCTTGGGCAAGGGCATTGCCCAGGTTTTCATAGCCGTAGGTCTGACCATGTGGGTAGAGGTGGCTCGCATCGTCAGAGGACAAATTCTTTCCATTCGTGAGACCACTTTTGTAGAAGCAGGAAGAGCTCTGGGATTCAGAAACTTACGAATCATATTCAAGCACATCCTACCCAACATTCTCAACCCCATCATCGTAGTCTCGGCGGCCAACTTTGCCTCCGCCATCCTACTTGAAGCAGGCCTCAGTTTCTTAGGCATCGGCGTGCAGCCTCCCATGCCTTCATGGGGTAGCATGATCAAAGAGAATTATGCCTTCATCATCCTCGACGCCGCATATCTGGCCATCCTACCTGGCATCGCCATCATGCTTTTGGTTCTGGCGTTCATGCTCATCGGGAACGCACTCCGCGAAGCCTTGGATGTTAAAAACTGAATATATACACCTTTATTTAATAGAAAAGTTGTATCTTTGCGCCCTCAAAAACGCATATCACACAATGGCGGGTGTGGCGGAATTGGTAGACGCGCCAGACTTAGGATCTGGTTTCGAGAGAAGTAAGGGTTCGAGTCCCTTCATCCGCACGAGAATAAATAATCAAAAGAAGAGATATGAATATTACGCAAAGCATTAAAGGAGAAAACCTTATCTCCATCAAGATGAACGTTGAAAAAGCTGACTACGAAGAATTGGTCAACAAAACCTTAAAACAAATGAGGCAGAAAGCCAATATGCCTGGTTTCCGTCCTGGCATGGTTCCCATGGGCATGATCAAGCGCATGTATGGCACCTCTGCCAAAATGGAGACATTAAATGACTTGGTTTCCGAGAACCTCAACAAATACATCTTCGACAACAAGCTCGACCTCATCGGATATCCCCTCAGCGACCTCGACCAGCAACAGCCTGCCGACCTCGAGAACGCCGAGAACTTCGATTTCTACTTTGAAGCCGCCTTGCGTCCTGAAATCAATGTCGACTTCACCAACACCATGGTCGACTTTTATCATATCGTCCCCACCGACGAAGAAGTCGGCAATGTCATTGATGACCTCCTCACCCGCAACCCCAACACAAGCCATCCTGAGACCGTAGGCGAAGACGACCGTATCGAAATCAAGATTCGCGAGGCCAAAAATGGCAAAGAAATAGAAGGTGGTTTCCAAAAAGATGGCCTTTACTTCAACATGAGCCAAATCAAGAACAAGACCCAGAGGAAGAAGTTTGTTGGCAAGGAAGTGGGCTCCGAGTTCGTCGTCAACTTCGCCAAGGTGTTCGGTTCTGAAGAAGAAGCCTCCAAGGTGCTCGGCAAAGATGCTCCTGCCGCTAGCGACTTCAACATTATCATTGACGATGCCATTCGTAATGAAAAGCCCGAACTGAACGGGGAGTTTTTTGAGAAAATCTTCCCCAAGAAAGACATCAAGGACATCGATGCTTTCAAGGCTGCCGTCAAAGTCGAAATGGAGAAGCAGCATGAAGCCGAAACCGACCCCATCCTGTTCAACAAGATGATTGACGAACTGGTGGAAGCCGTGAAGTTCAACCTGCCCGATAATTACCTGAAACGTTGGATTACCGATAACAGCCAAGGCAAGATTACGGCTGAAGACGTGGAGAAAAACTACGAAAGCGATTATGTGAAGGGTTTGCGCTGGCAGCTCATCGAAGACAGCATAGTGAAAGCCAACCCTGAATTGGTGATCAAAGACGAAGAATTGAAAGACTTCGTGCTGCGTCAGATCTTCCCAGGCATCGACTACGCCAGCCTTGAGGACGACATGAAGGCCAACCTCGACAAGATTGCCGCCAACTACCTCAAAGACCAAGAACAAGTCAACCACCTCAAAAACCAACTTGCCGATATCAAGATGACTGCATTCCTGAAAGGCAAGATGAACATCAATTACACCGACACCACCGCTGCCGACTTCATGAAGAAGTTGGAAAAGGAAAGAAAAGCAAATAAAAAATGAACAACGAGTTTTTCAAATACGCCACCAAGCATGTGGGATTGAACACCCTTGGTCTAGAGCAATACATCTCCAAGATCAACAACAGCGGCTACATCAGCCCTACCGTCATCGAAGAGCGTCAGCTTAACGTGGCCCAAATGGACGTGTTCAGCCGACTGATGATGGACCGCATCATCTTCCTTGGCACCGCCATCGACGACTATGTGGCCAACATCATTCAAGCCCAGCTGCTTTTCCTTGAGTCGACCGACTCGAAGCGCGACATCCAAATCTACCTCAACTCTCCTGGTGGCAGCGTTTATGCCGGCTTGGGCATCTACGACACCATGCAGTTCATCAGCCCCGATGTGGCCACCATATGCACTGGCATGGCCGCTTCGATGGCAGCTGTGTTGATGTGTGCAGGAACTGCTGGCAAGCGCTCTGCCCTGCCCCACTCTCGCATCATGATCCACCAACCCATGGGCGGCGTGGAAGGTCAGGCCACTGAAATCGAAATCACGGCCCGCGAGATCCAGAAATTGAAAAAAGAGTTGTACGAGATTATCGCCAAGCACTCCGGCCAAACCTACGACAAGGTTTGGGCCGACAGCGACCGCGACTATTGGATGACCGCCGAGGAAGCCAAAGCCTACGGCATGATCGACGAGGTGCTTATCAAGAACAAACAAGCATAATCCATGGCCAAGAAGTCAGGTGTTTGCGCGTTTTGTGGCAGAAAAGCCAGCGAGGTAAGACTGCTCATTCAAGGCATCGACGCTGAGATTTGCGACAGTTGCGCCGAACAAGCCCACATTATCGTCAAGGAACAATTTGGCGAGTCAAGCAAGAGCTTCAGCCCCAAAGGCCTCACCTTGAAAAAGCCCACCGAAATCAAGGCTTTCCTCGACCAGTATGTGATTGGTCAGGATGAGGCCAAACGCACCTTGGCCGTGGCTGTATACAACCACTACAAGCGCATCAACCAAAAGGTGGAAACCGACGAGGTGGAAATCGAGAAGTCTAACATCATCCTTGTGGGTGAGACCGGCACGGGTAAGACCTTATTGGCCCGCACCATCGCCAAGATGCTCAACGTTCCCTTTGCCATCGCTGATGCCACCGTGCTGACCGAAGCAGGCTATGTGGGCGAAGACGTTGAAAACATTCTCGTCAAGCTGCTGCAAGCTGCCGATTACGACGTGGCTGCCACCGAGCGCGGCATCGTTTTCATTGACGAAATCGACAAGATTGCCCGCAAGAGCGATAACCCGAGCATCACCCGCGACGTGTCGGGAGAAGGCGTGCAACAAGCTATGCTGAAGCTATTGGAAGGTTCAATCGTCAACGTGCCACCCCAAGGCGGACGCAAGCATCCTGAGCAAAAGATGATTGCCGTCAACACCAAAGACATCCTTTTCATTGCAGGCGGTGCTTTCGATGGCATCGACCGACTCATCGCTGCCCGCAAACGCACCAACGTGATTGGCTATGGAAGCGGCGGCAACACGGCTTTGGACAAGGACAACATGCTGCAGTACCTCTCTCCTGCCGATTTGAAGAAATACGGCTTGATTCCCGAAATCGTCGGCCGTCTTCCTGTCATCACCCACCTCAACCCCTTGGACAAAGACGCGTTGAAACGCATCCTCACTGAGCCCAAGAACGCCTTGGTGAAGCAGTTCCAAAAACTTTTTGCCATGGACCATATCAATTTGGTCATCAAGGACGAAGTGCTCGACTTCGTAGTGGAAAAAGCCATAGAATTTAAAGTTGGCGCACGCGGACTACGTTCCATCATGGAAGCCATTCTCAATGATGCCATGTTCGAGATGCCCTCCGCAAAAGAGGTTGAAGAACTTGTCGTCGACCGCAACTATGCAGTACAAAAACTGGAGAAATCCGGATTACAAAAACTGCAGGTGGGAAACTGACTCAAAACAGCATATACATAACTTTTGAATGAAGAGCATCGGCAAATACCGGTGCTCTTCATTTTTGGCACAAATCTTGCATTTGTTGTTCACAACGAAAAAAGCACAAGAAAAACTACTATGAAAAAGATAGCCTTGACTTTAATGATTGCCTTGTTAGGCATCACCGGATTCGGACAAGTCATTCAAAAACCATCCAAGGGCCGTGTGGTCACTTTCAAACATATCAATAGCCAACGCCCAAAGCCCCAACCAGCGGTCGTCGACTTCTCGAACAATGCGGAGAAAGTCAACGTGGTTTATGGAAGAATTGACGAAAATGGCGACACAACGCTCTTGGTCATTTTGCCCGAAGTCGACATCAATCTGATGCAACGTTACAGACAAATCATCGATAGTCGCAAGGGGCAGCGTTTGGCCAATAATGTAAGAACCGTCTACCCCTTCGCCAAAGCCGCCGGACAAAAGATGAAGGAATACGATTCCTTATTGATGGGTGTGAGCGACAAGAGCCTCCGTCATAAAATGATGAAAGAGGCAGAAGACGAGATCACGGCACAATATACCGAAGACCTCAAGAACCTAACCTTTACCCAAGGCGCCATTCTCATCCGTCTCATTGATCGTGAAACCGGGAACACTTCATACAAAGTGGTACAAGAGCTACGCGGCAAGGTCAGAGCATTTTTCTACCAAGGCTTTGCCCGCTTGTGGGGTTACAACCTGAAAACAGAATTCGACCCACACAACAACCCTGAAGATGACGACATCGACACAATAGTAACTTTGTTGGACCTTGGCATGATCTAAAAACAAAGAGGGACGCAATCGCGCCCCTCTTTGTTTTTTTATTTACCGCGTCCTTGGATGACGATCAAAACCGTATAAATAAGAATCTTGATGTCTAGTGCCAGACTGACATTTTCGATATACAGCACATCATACTTCAAACGTTCAATCATCTCCTCTACATTCTCTGCATATCCAAACTTGACCTCTCCCCAACTTGTGATACCCGGTTTCACCATGAGCAGAAGCCTGTAATAGGGCGCCTTCTCTTCGATTTTCTCAATAAAGTATTGACGTTCGGGGCGATATCCGACCAACGACATGTCACCTTTCAAAACAGTCCAGAACTGTGGAATCTCATCGAGTCGAACCTTGCGCATGAATTTTCCGAATTTAGTAATACGTGGGTCGTCGTCGCTAGATAATCGGGGGGTACCTTCCGCCTCAGCATCAACGCGCATGCTACGGAATTTGGCCATTTTAAATGGCTTGCCTCCTTTTCCTATACGTTCCTGAGCATAGAAGACAGGGCCTTTGGATGTGGCCTTCACAATGATGGCACAGGCCAAAAACACGGGCGACAAGATGATGAGGGCTGTCAAAGATGCGAAAATGTCGAATATGCGCTTGACCACCCTTTGCCATATCGGCATCAGCTCAGGTGTAACCTGAACCAGAGGTGCCTGCCATATGGCTGACTGCTTGACGGTTCCGAAGACCAAGTCCTGCATCGCAGGAATAATCTTCACATTGGTATGGTCAGCCACTGAAAGAAGCACCTTCATCGTCTCCGTCTCAGAACGTTCGATGGCGATGATCACTTCCTCGACATCGTTTTCCTTCACAATACTGTCGATTTCATTGTAGCTGCCCAGATGCGGAAGATATTCGGCCAACTTATACTCATTCTTGTCATACACGTTGACAAAACCAATCAAACGACGTCCAGAAGGTTTCACCTCTTCCTCGATTTCCTTGTAGATATCGCAAGCATTGTCATTACTGCCCACGATAAGGGTGTTGAAACCGATCTTCTTATTACGTATTCTAGATATTACCGTCGTGGTGATTATCAATCTTGGGATGTAGGTCAGGCCGAACTGAAAAGAGAACAAGGCAATAAATGACTGATAATAGGATTTATAGGAAGACACTTCGTCGTCAAGAATGGCAACAAAGAAAATGACTACCACGCCCAACAAGGTGATAAAGAAGGTTTGCCCCAGTTCCTTTAAACGGGATTTCATGTACACCTTTTCATACGCCCCTGTTACTGCATGGAGTAGGATCCAACAAATCGGTATCACGATTACCCCAATCCAAAAACTCTTTGTGCCCAACGAATAGGTTATCCTATCCCAATAATTAATGTAAATGTCTTCGTGTGCCTTACGGAAAAAATAAAACAAGGTCCAGGCCAGAATGGAAGCAATCCAGTCGACGAAGAAGTACAGACAAGCTAGCTTTTTCTTGTTCATAACGGACGATACAACACTTTCAGGTTATCGAAGTAATAATACCTCGGCTCACCGAGCGGAACATAATCGGGTTGCCCGTATATTGGATCGACGGACAAATCCGAGGTGATATAGACCTTGAAGTAAGAGGCACTTGAATGCTCTCGGACGAACGGCCCCAAATTAATATAAATCTTGTTCCAAACCTGGGGAACAACATGTTCCTTATCGGTAGGCAAGACCTTCACCAAAGGCCATTCCTTCAATTTGTAATCCTCGTAATACATCACCCCGACAAACACAGTATCATTGGTCTTGTAATCCATCTCGAGAAGGCAGTACTCACCCACCTCGTTATGGAACTGCAACTCCTCGGCAACGGCAACCTTGAAATCCAAGGAATCGGGAGGCAGTGTCACTTTGCCAGAGAAACCCAGATATTGCCAATTACTAGAATGCCAAGCTTCATTTCCGCTGATGCGTATAATATTGGTGTCACTATCAGGCGTTTTAACCAACGACAATCCCGACTCGAAATCGCCCATCCAACCCACCACGACACCCTCATTGATGGGATAGTAATTCAGCACTGGATTGAGCGTAACGATGCTGTCTTCAACCAAAAGTATGTTCTCGTACACCATTGGTTTATAGAAACTATATGGGGCACGAACCGCTCCTCTTCCGTCTACACAGATACCACCATACACAGTTACTTTGTGGAACCCTCTTTCCAAAATCGGGAAAGTGGATGGCAATTCGAAACAGCCAATGATTTGGTCGTCGACGTATACCCATGCATCTGTGATATTGCTTGTATTTGCGCCAAATACGGAATAATCGTCTACGTTCACAGTAATGGAATCTATATGGATATATGATGGCACCTCTTGGGAGCCCTCAAACTTTTTGCATGAAGCAAGGGCCAGAGACACCAAAACAAAACCGAGAAAAAGACGAATGGTAAAATTCTTTGTCATAATGATTCGTTTTTAAGGTAACGATAAAGCAAGGCGATTATTGTAGCAGGAAAGCATTATTTCCTCACTTTTGCGCTGGCCTCATCTATTGCTTCAAGGATGCGATATGCCAGCTTCAACACGTTGATGCCGTCATCGAGGGTAACTGCAGGAGCGGTATCGTGGACGATGGCCTCGCAGAAGCTTTCCAATTCAGTTTTTATCGCGTTGATAGAATGTATTTCGGGCATCTCGAAAGTGATCTGTTTTTCGCTACCATCGGCCAGCGTTATGGTTGCAGATAAAGGATTGCTCACGTCAACCGTATCATGGATGCGAAAGACCTCCGACTTCTTTTCAAGAAAATCTACCGTGATGTAAGCATCCTTTTGGAAAATACGGGTCTTACGCATGTTTTTCATCGACAGTCGTGAGGCCGTCAGGTTGGCAACGGTACCATTCTCAAATTCGATACGAGCATTGGCAATATCGGGTGTAGGGCTGACAATGCTGACGCCACTTGCACTGACATGGGTGACAGGAGATTTCACAATGTTAAGAAGGATATCAAGGTCGTGAACCATTAGGTCGAGGACGACGGGCACATCCGTCCCACGTGGGTTGAACAAGGCGAGACGATGTGACTCCACGAAAAGGGGCGTTCCGATAAACGGCTCTGCCGCAATAAAAGCCGGATTGAACCGTTCCACATGACCCACTTGTACCTTCACTCCAGCCTCATCAGCCAGCTTTTTCAACGCGTTAGCCTCGTCGGGAGTAGCCACGATGGGTTTTTCGATGAAGACGTGCTTACGCTTTTGAAGCGCTTTTGAAGCGCACTCAAAATGACGAATGGTCGGGGTAACAATATCCACAACATCCACCGCTTCGATCAGCTCGTCTATAGATCGGAAACGCTTGACATTCATCTCATCTTCCACCGACTGGGCTGTCTCGTCGGCTGGGTCGTAAAAGCCCACCAAACCGTATTGTTCTATTTGTTTGATGCAGTTGATATGAATCTTGCCCAAATGTCCCGCACCTAATACCCCGATTTTCAGCATAAGAAAAATTTTTCCGCAAAAATAGTTCTTTTATCGTTAGGTTTGGCGTAATTTCGCGCCGCAAAACAGAAAAACCGAGGTCCCTGAGCCCGTCGAAGGGCCGACACACAATATGAACACCCACCTAGAAGACAACTATCGCCACAAGGGCTTACGAAAGCAACTCGTTGACCTGCTGCGAACAAAAGGCATCACCGACGAAGCCGTCTTGAACGCCATCAACGAAGTGCCCCGCCATGTGTTTCTCGACTCTTCCTTTGTCGAGCTCGCCTATCAAGACAAGGCCTTCCCCATCGGCTCGGGACAAACCATCTCGCAGCCCAACACGGTGGCCTTCCAGACCCAGTTGTTGAAGGTTGAAAAAGGTATGAAAGTGCTTGAGGTCGGCACGGGGTCGGGCTACCAGGCCTGCGTATTGGCCACCCTAGGCGCCAAAGTGTTCAGTATTGAAAGGCAACGCAACCTGTTTTTCAAGACGAAAGAAATCCTTGAGCAACTGCCGTTCAAGGTCAAGACCTTCTTGGGCGACGGATATGAGGGTCTGCCCACCTACCAGCCTTTCGACCGGATCATCATCACGGCCGGTGCGCCAAGCATACCAGATGCGCTTGTCAAACAAATGAAAGTCGGCGGCATCATGGTCATCCCTATGGATAACACCGAAGGAGATGGTCAGACCATGCTGAGGGTCATCAAGATGGAAGACGGTTCACTGAAAAAAGAGGAGTTTGGCAATTTCAAATTCGTTCCGATGCTAAAAGAAATAGGGAACGACTGACGCCATCCCCTATTCTTTCGATCCATATACGATTATTTCTTTTTAAAGATACTACCCAAGATTGAGCGGACGATTTGATTCCCCAGGCTACGGCCAATGGTAGTCGCCGTGGTGTTGATGGTCTTCTCCAGCGCCTTGCCTGCCGTCGACTTCTTCTTTCTGGTGGTCGTGCTTCTGGAGCTGGTACTCCTTGAGCGTTCCCTTTCCTTCGCTTCCTTGGCCTTGCGCTTCTCTTCCTCTTCGGCTTCTTTCTGGAGTCGTTTTTCCTCCTGTTTCTGTTGCTCAACGAGCACTTCGTAGGCGCTTTCGCGGTCGAAGCTCTTGTCGTAAACGCCATAGATGCGAGACTTACGAATCAGCTCGTTGCGTTGGTCGTCGGTGATGGCACCAATCTGGCTCAGCGGGAAGAGAATCTTGGCGCGTTCCACGATGCAGGGTGCACCTTTCTCATCGAGCAACGAGACCAAGGCCTCGCCCGTGCCGAGTTCGAGGATGGCCGCCTCAGTGTTGAAATTCGGGTTGGTACGGAAGGTCTGGGCTGCTGCCTTCACGGCTTTCTGCTCCTTAGGCGTATAGGCCCTCAGTCCATGGAGGATACGGTTGCCAAGCTGGCCAGCGATGACCTCGGGGATGTCATCGGGACTTTGTGTGACGAAATACACGCCAACGCCCTTGGAACGGACCAAGCGTATCACCTGTTCGATCTTATCCACCAAGGCCTTTGAAGTATCCTTAAACAGCATATGGGCTTCATCGAAGAAGAAGATCAGCTTGGGCAAAGGCAGGTCGCCGACCTCGGGAAGTTGGGTATAGAGCTCGCTCAGCAGCCACAGCAGGAAGGTGGAATAGAGCTTCGGATTAAGCATCAGCTTATCAGCAGCCAACACATTCATCACGCCCTTGCCTCCTTCGGTCTGGAGGAAGTCGAACACATTGAACGAAGGCTCGCCAAAGAAGAGGTCACCGCCTTCGGCTTCCAGAGCCAGCAAAGCACGCTGGATGGCGCCTACGCTCACCGAGGTGATGGTGCCGTAGGTGGTGGTAAACTCCCTAGCGTTCTTGGCAACATAGTCGAGCATGAGGCGCAGATCCTTCATATCGATGAGAAGCAAGCCACGGTCGTCGGCAATCTTGAAGACGATGTTAAGGATGCCCGTCTGGGTCTCGTTAAGGCCGAGCAGACGTGACAGCAGCTGGGGCCCCATGTCGGAGATGGTGGCTCTGAGCGGATGACCTTGTTCGCCATACACATCGAAGAAACGCGTGGGGCAGCCGTGGAAGTCGGGGTTCTCAATGCCGAACTCAGGGCAACGTTTCTCGATGAAGCTGCTCATCTTACCGGCCTGGCTAATACCCGAGAGGTCGCCTTTCATATCGGCCATAAAGCAAGGCACGCCTGCCTGGCAGAAGGACTCGGCCAGTACCTGCAGAGTAACGGTCTTACCCGTACCCGTGGCGCCCGCTATCAAGCCGTGACGGTTGGCCATCTTACCCACCATATAGAGGGGGCCTTTGTCGCAATGCGCGATGTAGAGTTGGTTGTCTTCTGTATACATAGCAATAGTTTTATTTGTTGATTCTGAATCGGATATACTTTATCGTCAGTCCCTGATCGAGCCACATCTGCTCGTAGAAGGTACGAATGGTCTTTACCTCCATGGCTTCATCATTGGCGTATAAGTCATCGGTGGCATAGAGCAATGGCAAATCTTGTTTTTCCACCACGTCATGAAGCGTAAATTCATACATGATGGGGCTGTCCGTCTTCAGGTTGAGAATGCCATCATGACGGACTATTTTTCTATAACGGTCGAGGAATTCAGGGGAAGTGAGACGATGCCGCGCATTGCGCACCCCTTCACCTGGATGCGGGTCAGGGAAGGTAACCCAAATCTCGGCGACCTCGTCTTTCGCGAAGAAATGCTCAATCTGATCAATGCGAGCACGAAGGAAAGCTACGTTTTTCATTCCTTCTTCGTTGGATTGTTTCAACCCTCGCCAAATGCGAGCTCCTTTGATGTCGACACCGATATAGTTGATTTCGGGATGTACACGTGCCAATCCGACTGTGTATTCCCCTTTGCCACAGCCCAGCTCCAACACAATAGGGTTGTCGTTATGGAAAAAGTCTTCATGCCACTTTCCTTGCAGTGGAAAACCCTCTCCCATGATACGTTCATAGCTGTATTCAAACAAGTTACCAAAGGTCTTGTTCTCAGCAAATCGTTCTAATTTATTCTTCTTCGACACAGTGTTGGTATTATTATATCATTCTTTTAAAATCCATGCCTTGTATTCGTCTGCCTTCCGAATCTCACGCAATGCTTCCATAGCCTCCTCATCACTAGAATAACGGCCGAATGCAACGAACCATTTGGTTTTACGCTTTTCAACGAATGCTTGCGTATAGCCCTTGCTTCTCAAAGATGCGGCCAAACGTTCGGCATTGTCCTCTTGTGCGAAACAACCGGCAATAATCCTAATGTTAGGTGTCTGTATCTCTTCGGCAGGTTGTGTTTCCTGCTCCAAAACGGGTTTTGTTTCTGGTTGGTTTGCCTCCTCACCCTCTGAGTTGACAGCAAGCGTGTCGACAGCAGCTGCAGTAGCAGCAGTATCTTGTACCATCTCGGTCACACGTTCCCACAACGGAACATAAACAGGGACTGAATAAATCTTGGGGGCATGCATCTCCGGAGTGATCACAGTATTGGCGGGCTTTCTTTTACCGAAATCAATAATCTGGAAATAGAACAAGGCGAAACATAGCCCAGCTAAGAGGAGTGCGGCCAAAAGAATCCAATGCCACCCATGACGGTTTTCTCTTCCCTCTTCTTCCTCATGAACCGCTTTTTCGTCAACAGTGACTGGCGTATTCTTATCTTTCTGCTGTTGGGCAATCTCAGCCTTAATCTCGTCTTTCGACTTGGAACGATCAATGGGGGTGGGGGAAAAGTCGCATAAGCCGAAGGCGTCAGCATTATAGTTGATGGTGTTCGATGGTTCAAAAGCCAAATCGCCCGCCCAATCATAATACAAGGTTCCAACATCCTTCAGCACCACCTTTTTCCCCGCCTTCAAGCTATTAAAACAATCTGAAACGAACATTGCCAACAGCCTCCTAGCCTCTTCTTCAGGAATCTCATTCTTTTCAGCCATATAATGTACCACCAAATCGTTATCCTCCCTTAAGCCAGGATCGAACTCCAACAAACATGAGGGAGTGGTGAAATAGTTGGCCACCGGATTCACTTTAGCCGAGCAAGGCTTCTTTAGGAAGGCACCTAACCCTGGCACCACCAATGTGTCTCTGACAAACAAAAGATCCGATATGGCTTCAGCAATTGAAATCATGATCATTTAGTATTATTATCGGCAAATAATTCAGCTTTCTTGAGGTCGGAGGGGAGGTCGATGGACACGTTCTCCGAAGTGGTAATGCCCATGCGAATGGCCATTCCGTTTTCAAGCCAGCGCAACTGTTCCAATGATTCGGCAAGTTCCAAGGGGGAAGGCTCCAACAAGGCCACCTTTCGAAGCGTCTCTGCACGATAGGCGTAAATACCGATATGCTTATAGAACAGACCTTGTTTCAGCCAATCCTTCTTTTCAACGTTACGCATATAAGGGATGGGGTTACGGCTAAAGTACAACGCATGCCCGTTACCATCCATTACGACCTTGACCGTATTAGGACTAAACAGCTCTTCTTCATCTTCAATGCGTTTAGCCAATGAAGCCAGCTGGGCGCCTTCATTACAAATCAAATCAGCAATCTGGTCAATCTGTCGAGGGTTGATGAAAGGCTCATCACCTTGTATGTTCACCACGGCATCACATGGTGCTGCAAGCAGGTCCATGGCCTCGCAACAACGGTCGGTGCCACTGCGATGATTGGGATCCGTCAATACATATTTCCCTCCAAAGCTCATCACCTCGTCGGCAATACGCACATCGTCGGTGGCCACCACTACATCATCCAACTTCGCCTTCCAAGCTTGCTCACACACACGACGAATCATCGTCTTCCCTTGTATCAAAGCCAATGGCTTACCGGGAAAACGCGTTGACGCATATCTGGCGGGTATGATTCCTACAACTCTCATTTTTAAAACAAGCCATTCAGCGAGCCTTCAATTCGGTCGACGATGGTGCTGAGATCTTCTGGGTTTTCAAGCTCGAGGTCATCGGTATCCACAATCAGCAATTTGCCATCATTGTAATGGCTTATCCATTCCTCATAACGTTCGTTGAGGTTGGTCAAGTAACTGATGCTGATTGACTGTTCAAATTCGCGGTTGCGCTTTGCAATATGGCGAATCAGTGTGGGCACGGAAGCCCTAAGATAGATCAACAAGTCTGGTGGTTGCAGAAACTTGGTCATCAGTTCGAACAGCGACTGGTAGTTTTCATAATCACGGGTTTCCATCAGCCCCATGGAATAGAGGTTGGCTGCAAAAATATGAGCGTCCTCGTAGATGGTACGGTCTTGTATGACATCTTCTCCACTGTTACGGATATCCATTACCTGTCGGAAACGGCTGTTGAGGAAAAATATCTGAATGTTGAACGACCAGCGCTGCATGTCTTCGTAAAAGCTGTCCAAATAGGGATTATGCTCCACCTCCTCAAAATGAGGCGTCCAATTAAAATGCTTGGCCAATAGACGAGTCAATGTCGTTTTACCAGATCCTATGTTTCCTGCTATTGCAATATGCATATCGCTTTTGTTTTAAGGTGAAATGAAGTTGCTAAAATAAAGAAAAGTCAGGAAAGAACCCCTATTTTTTTTGAAAAAAGAGCATTTCTTTGTTT
This sequence comes from Candidatus Limimorpha sp., assembly GCA_045117495.1. Lineage (GTDB taxonomy): Bacteria > Bacteroidota > Bacteroidia > Bacteroidales > F082 > Limimorpha. The sequence continues at coordinate 15,954 of JBGUNT010000012.1, forward strand.
CTCAACAATTTACGAACCTTTCTTATTTAGGAGCCTTAAGCAAAAGAAAAATACCCAAAACGCAGAAAATGAGATTGGGGATCCAGGCGGCCAAGAAGGGAGACAGCTCTCCGGAGATGGCAAACGTCTTCGATATCTGCATGAACAAGATATAAGAAAAGGCAATGGCTATGCCAATTCCAAGATGCATACCTATACCTCCCCTTATCTTACGGCTCGACAAGGCGGCGCCGATAAGGGTCAAAATCAAGATGGCAGCAGGTGAGGCCATGCGTTGATTCATCTCTACCTGATAGGCTTTTACGCCTTCCGAACCTTTTGCTTTCATGCGTTGAATATGGTCTCGAAGTTCAAAAAAATCCATTTCTTCAAAATCCTCTTTCATTTTGTAAAAGTCTGTCGGAAGTAGATTCAATACTGTATCGAGATGCCTCCCCTGAACGATGTATTCCTCTCCTCCTTTGATATAACGAAACGTGTAAGGGTCGATGCGCCAATGGTTGGGCGCAAGAGTATCATGATATAACACATCGCCAACAGCTTTAAACTTCAACTCCGTGCCGTCATATTTCTCCCAACTGAACCTATAGCCAATGTCTTTCTTGATATGATAGGTCTCAACATAGACAAACTCATCTTTTGCAACTTGTATGTGAATGTTACGCCCTCCACTTTGAGTGAGTTGCTCCATATACTCATCTTTAAACTGCCTTCTAATCTCATTAGTATTGGGAATCAAGAAGTTACTCAAATACAAGGACAACATGGCCAAAGTCAGGGCTGCTAACACATAGGGATAAAGGAGCCTCCAGAAACTGACGCCGCTACTCAAAATGGCGATGATTTCGGTATGGATGGCCATCTTTGAGGTGAAAAACACCACAGCAATGAAAGTAAAAAGATAGATGTAAAGATTTATATAATAAGGGATTGACATGACATAGTAATTCAGCAGAACCTTTTGCCACGGGGCATTATGCCGCAGAAAACTATCAATGTTTTCAGACAAGTCTATGATGATCACGATAAGGATAAGCATCGTGATGGCAAAGAAAAAGGTGCCGATAAACTTCTTGAAAATATATCTGTCAATCTTTTTCATCTACAATCGTTTGGTAACCTTAGCCAGGGTGAGATCCCTCCATTTGGTGAAATCGCCTTCGATGATATGCTTACGTGCCTCACGAACCAGCCAAAGATAAAACGCAATGTTGTGAAGGCTGGCAATCATAGGGCCAAGTATCTCACCCGCCACAAAGAGATGACGCAAATAAGCTCTAGAATATTGTGCATCTACAAAAGTATCGCCGTTGGGGTCGACAGGAGAAAAATCATACTTCCACTTTTCGTTTTTCAAGTTGATGATGCCTTCCGATGTAAAAATCATCCCATTACGTCCATTCCGTGTTGGCATGACACAATCAAACATATCGACGCCGCGCGAGATACCTTCCAAGATATTGGCCGGTGTGCCAACGCCCATCAAATAGCGAGGCTTGTCCTTGGGCAAAATGGAATTGACCAGTTCGATCATTTCATACATCTTCTCAGTCGGTTCTCCGACCGCCAGTCCTCCAATAGCATTGCCATCGGCGCCTTTGGAGGCGATATACTCCGCAGAGCGTTCGCGCAAATCACGATACACACACCCTTGAACGATGGGAAACAAGGCTTGCTCATAACCATACTTAGGTTCTGTGGCATTGAATCGTTCGACACAACGGTCAAGCCAGCGATGGGTAAGCTCCATGGATTGTTTGGCGTAATTGTAATCAGCCGTCCCAGGGGTACATTCATCGAATGCCATCATGATGTCGGCACCTATACTGCGCTCAATGTCCATAACCTTTTCAGGCGTAAAGAGATGGCGCGACCCGTCGATATGGGATTGGAAGGTCACCCCTTCCTCCTTCATCTTACGAATTCCAGTAAGCGAGAACACTTGAAAGCCACCGCTATCCGTAAGAATAGGCCTGTCCCAACCATTGAACTTATGAAGTCCCCCTGCAGCTTCAAGCACATCCAGACCCGGCCTCAAATAGAGATGGTAGGTATTGCCCAATATGATTTGGGCTTTCGCCTCTTCTCTCACATCACGAATATGGCATGCCTTCACCGTGCCAGCCGTACCGACCGGCATGAAAATAGGCGTCTCTATCGGCCCATGGCCAGTTTGAAGGACGCCCGCTCGGGCGGCGCTTTTGGGATCGTTGGCAGCAATGCTAAAACTCAACATGTTTTCTTATTTTTTGCAAAAATAATACATTTTTCAATACAATTTATCCGTGTCACATATCAACTATTTTTCTATCTTTGCAATCACTAATAATACAACAGCCGTGCATATCGTCTTTCACTATAATAGTTTAAGTTTCATTATATTAATCTGTTTCCTCATTTGTTTGTTTCTTCAACTGCTCTATCATTGGGCTTTCTTTTCTCGTGTAGCTTTTTACAAGAAAAAGAATGCTGTAAAAACTGACAACGAGCTTGAACCTGTTTCTGTCGTCATATGTGCACGAGACGCCTATGAATATCTTGTTGACATCCTTTCGGCATTGTTGAATCAAGACTATCCTGACTATGAAATCGTCATTGTTAACGATTGTTCCGAGGACGAGACAGAAGAGTTCTTGAAGAACATTGAGCGTAAAGAGCCCAAAATCAAGGCCGTTCAGCTTCGTCAACATCTTAACTTCTTCAACGGCAAGAAGTTCCCGCTTTCCATGGGCATCAAATCAGCCTCCAATGATTTGTTGGTGCTTACGGATTGTAATTGCATGCCCAATAACGACCAATGGCTTCGTAGTGTTGTCGAATGTTACAAGACACATACTGAAGTAGTTATCGGCTATAGTCCTTATGTACGCCGCAAAACGTTGTTCAACAAACTCATCCGTTTTGACGCCTTGCGTCAGGGCATGTTCTACCTCTCTGCTGCTTTGAGCAAGCATCCCTACATGGGTGTTGGCAAGAATTTGTCGTATCGTAAAGAGTTGTTTTACAGAAATAAAGGTTTTACATCCCATTACACCACTTCTGTCGGCGACGACGACATCTTCATCAGCCAGGTAGCCACCAAGAAAAACACCGAGGTGCTGATCGATGCCAACAATATCATTACCACGGCAGCCCCCAACAATTTCAGGCTGTGGATGCGCCAGAAAAGCAGTCGTTATTCCACTTTCTCACATTACAAAATGGGCACCAAGGTGTCGCAATGTGTTTTCTTATGGTCGCAGTTTTTGTTTTATGCCTCGTTCATAGCTTTGTTTTGCATGCCTCCTGCCTTTAGTTCAGCCTGGGGGTCGGTTGTTTATTACAGTATATTATTAGTGTTGTTCCTGCTTCGTTATGGCACGCAACTGTTCATCTACCACAAAGCTTCTTTGAAGCTAGGAGAGAAAGGGCTTTTGAGCGGTCTGTTTTTCTACGACCTCTTCTTCACTTTCATGACTCCTTTGTTGCGGCTCATGGGAAGGATGAACATTGGGGTAGAGTGATAAAAAACACAACACAATACAATAAAACAAGAAAGGCTATCTTTGGATAGCCTTTCTTCATTTAAACAGGAGTCTTTCCGTTAATTACTTCGCATAACTGACTGCTCTTGTCTCGCGGATCACAGTGATCTTGATTTGACCCGGATAGGTCATCTCCGTTTGGATCTGCTTGGACAAGTCGTAGGCGATACGGTCGGCATCGGCATCGGTCACCTTGTCGGCGCCCACGATCACGCGCAGCTCACGGCCTGCTTGAATGGCATATGTCTTGACGACGCCAGGATAAGACATGGCCATGTCTTCCAACTTGTTGAGACGTTGGATATAGGCCTCCACCACTTCACGGCGGGCACCAGGACGGGCGCCGGAGATGGCGTCACACACCTGAACGATAGGAGAAATCAAGTTGTCCATTTCGATTTCATCGTGGTGGGCGCCAACGGCGTTACAAACATCCGGTTTTTCCTTGTTTCGCTCTGCCACCTTCATGCCCAAGATAGCATGTGGCAATTCATCTTCATTGTCGGCCACCTTACCGATGTCATGGAGCAAGCCAGCGCGCTTGGCGGTCTTGGGATTCAAACCAAGTTCGGCAGCCATCGTTGAGCACAACTTGGCGGTTTCGATAGAATGCTGGAGCAGGTTCTGCCCATAAGAAGAACGGTACTTCATTCTGCCTATCATCTTAATCAAGTCAGGGCTCATATTATGGATGCCCAAATCGATGACTGTGCGTTTGCCAGTCTCTATGATTTCCTGTTCCACTTGTTTCTCCACCTTATGCACAACTTCTTCGATACGAGCAGGGTGGATACGACCGTCGGTCACCAATTTCTGGAGCGACAGGCGGGCTATCTCGCGACGGACTGGATCGAAACCCGAAATCAAGATGGCATCTGGGCTGTCGTCGATGATGATTTCGACGCCTGTGAGGCTCTCAAGAGCACGGATGTTACGGCCTTCACGACCGATGATACGGCCTTTGATTTCATCGTTTTCGATGTTGAAGACGCTGACTGTATTCTCGATAGCTGTCTCGGCAGCGGTCCGTTGAATGGTCTCGATGACGATTTTCTTGGCCGTCTGATTGGCGCTCATCTTTGCATCCTCGGTGATCTCTTTAACATACACCATGGCTTGCGCCTTGGCGTCTTCCTTAATGAGTTCCACCAGCTGTTCTTTTGCCTCCTTCGCGGAAAGGCCAGAGATAGCCTCTAACTTTTGGGATTCCTCATTGTAGATGCGGTCGAGATCGGATTTCTTCTTGTTAAGGCTTTCCTGCTGTGCCTCAACCTTTTGCTGAGCAGCCTGCACTTCCTTGGCTTTCCGTTGAGCCTCTTCCATTTTCTGGCTGGCTTGTTGCTGCAGCTGACTGATTCTATTCTCTGTTTTTTGAAGTTCCCGCTTACGTTCGTTGCACGCCTTTTCGTGCTCATCCTTCATTTGAAGAAACTTCTCTTTGGCTTGAAGGATACGTTCTTTCTTGATGACTTCGGCTTTTTCCTTGGCCTCTTCAAGCAAGGCTGTCTCTTCTTTGGTAACGGCTTTCTTCAGTAGGGTGGACGTGATAAGATAACCTACCGCAAGGCCCACGACCAAAGCAGCTGCGGCGATGATAATCCAAGTAGTGTTTGTGATACTGAGTAATAACATTTTAAACTCTGTTTTACCCGAATGCGATAAGAGAAAAAAGAAACTGCCTACCCAGAGGGATTGCGTAAACCCCAGATAATACGCTTGTGGTCACCGCGTTGCGCAAACGTCCACTGGCACCAAAGTGCTTCCCAAAGGGAATGAGGCCTGTTTTTACAGGGCGCGAGTAAACCGGTTGATGTGTTAATAGTGTTGAGTTTACCAAATGCGATAAGCAGGCAGTTTCAGATTTTCAAAGAGCATATCCAAGTCTACCTTGGACTATGATTGTTCGCTCAATAAGTCATTCAAATCGTTCAGCTTGCGTTCCAAATGTTGATCCTTAAAGGTCAATTCAGCATCAAGCTTGATCACTGAGGTGGCAAATTGCAATGCCGTCATCGACATCAAATCAAGAGCATCCTTGTAAGCGTAATGCTTGGCATAGTATTTCACTCTCTCATTGATGAGCTCCCCAGCTTTTCTAACCTTCTCTTCGTCAGCACGGGACACGGAAAGGCGGTAGCTTCTGTCCAACAGGGTGATATTAATCGTAATCTCATCCATTTTGCTGACATCCAATTATCTGAATTACTCTTTACTGTTCAAAATCGAAACGCACCTATCAATCTCCTTCACCAATTCCTTGATGAGCTTTCTTCCTTCTTCTATCTCTTCCTCGTTGTCGAGTGCGTTAACAATTGTACTTTTATTTATTTTATTCTGCAACTCCTCTGTGGACTGGCGCAAGACCCGATTCTCATTTTCAAGTGCCGCGTTTTCTTCCACAAGACGTCGATTTTCAACAGCTAACTCGTTTTTTGCATCCAATAATCTCCTCAATTTCAATTCGATCTCGGATACTATGATGCTTAAATCAGCCATTTATTAACGACAATTTGGAATTGTGCCACAAAAATACGGAATTAAGTAATACTCTGCCCGATTTTTGAAAAAAATTTCCACGTTTTTCCAATAATAGCAGGAAAAAGCCTACTTTTATCGCTCCAAAACCAGCAAACACATGAGAAAAATCGCCTTTATGATCGCTCTAATCACAGTTTTGGTTTCTTGTTCCACGAAAGAAACTACCCTAACCATCATCGAAACAACTGATACTCACGGCCGTTACGATGAGTTTGCCAACGATGCCTATACCCTCAAGAAAATGAAAGCCGAGCTTGGCGACCGGCTTATCCTGTTGGACAACGGCGACGACATGCAAGGTACGCCGTTCCAGTATTGCTCCAACCAAGACGCAGAGCATCCTAACCTGGTCTCCGAAGTGTTGAATTACTTCCCCTACGATGCCGCTTGCGTGGGCAACCACGATGTTGAGGCAGGCCGCAAGGTGTTCGACCGCGTATATTCTGAGACCAAAGTACCCGTATTGGCCGCCAATGTCATCGACGAAACCACGGGCGAACCCTATTTCACACCTTATATTCTCCTCGAGCGCGATGGCTATAAGATCGCCGTGCTCGGACTGCTGACGCCCTATGTAGTCACTTGGGTACCAGATAGATTGCGTCCAGGCCTTCGCTTTGAGCAATTGGAAGCCGCAGCCGAAAAATGGGTGAAGACCATCCAAGAGAAAGAGCATCCCGACCTAATGGTGGGCCTTTTCCATTCAGGCTATGAGCCTCAGATGCAGAATCTTCCCGAGGACCATCCGCTTGGACGCGAGAATGCCGTGAAATGGGTGGCGGAGAACATCCCCGGCTTCGACCTCATCTTTTACGGCCACGACCACCGTGCCAAAGCCGAAAAACTGACGAACCCCAATGGCGATCCTGTTTACGTGCTCAATTCAGGTTGCCGGGGTCAAGGACTGGCCAAAGCCGAAGTGACGCTGAAAAAAGGAGAAAAACCAAAAATCAGCATCGAGCTCATGCCCACCGATGGCGAAGAGAAAGACGAAGCCTTCCTCGCCATGCTCCAACCCTACCTCGACCGTGCAGAAGCCTACCAAAACAAAGAGGTGGCCGAGCTGCCCGTCAGCGTCAGCAGCGACGACGTCTTCAGTGGGCCCTGTCTCTGGGTCGACGAAATCCACCGTTGCCAGATGGAGACCGTCGAAGCCGAAGGCATCCATGCCGACATCTCGATGGCGGCTCCGCTCAGCGGCGGCAAGACCATCGAAGCGGGAATGCTGAAAGTCAAGGACTTCTTCACCTGGTATCCCTTCGAAAACTCCTTGGCCGTCATGGCCTTGACTGGCAAGGAAGTAAAAGCCTTCCTCGAATACGCATACGAGATGAAGAACCCTATTTACAACTTTGATTGCGCCGCCGGCATTTGCTACGAGGTGACCGACAAGAACCCCATGGGTGAACGCATCAACATCGTCGGCATGGCCGACGGCACGCCTTTCGACATAGAGAAGACCTACAACGTGGTGATGAACTCCTATCGCTCGATGGGCGGCGGCAACCACCTCATCAACGGCATCGGCTGGGCACAGGAAGAGATCAAGGACCATGTGGTCTGGCAAAGCGACCGCGACCTGCGCTCCCTCTTCATCGATTGGGCAACAAAGAAAGGTGTGCTCGACACTGAACCATTGAACTGCTGGAAAATCAAATGAGAGAAGAATTCCTATACTACATCTGGGAGAACCGACTGACCGACAAGGACTTGAAGACCACGGAGGGCGAAGCGATTGAGGTGGTGGCGACGGGTTACCGCAACACCGACTCGGGTCCCGACTTCCTTGAAGCCAAGATCCAAATCGGCGACAAACTCTGGGCTGGACATGTGGAGATCCATGTGAAGACCAGCGACTGGAACCGCCATGGCCACCAAAACGACAAAGCCTACAAAAACGTCATCCTGCATGTGGTATACGAAAACGATGCCAAGGTAAACGACATCCCGATTTTGGAGCTGAAAGGGCATTTCGACGAAAGCCTCTTTGCACAATATCAGAAACTTATCGCCTCCAAGACTTGGATTCCCTGCGAGAAAAGCATCGCCAAAGTGCCTCTCTTCACAAGGTTTTCTTGGCTCGACCGCATGGCTGTGGAGCGTTTGGAGAGCAAGTCGGGTGCCGTCACCAAGATACTGGAAGCCAACCAATTCGACTGGGAGGATGCACTTTACAAACTGCTCATGCGCTATTTCGGCCTGAAAGTCAACAACGAGGCTTTTGAGTATTTGGCCAACATCTTGCCTTTCAAGACCTTGCTGAAACATGCCGACAATCTTTTGCAGGTAGAAGCCATGCTGATGGGCTGCGCAGGGTTCCTCGAAGACGACTTCACGGAGGAATATCCCCTTCTGCTCAAGCGTGAGTATAGTGTGATGAAGGCCAAGTTCAACCTGCTGACCATGCCTGCCGAGAGGTGGAAGTTCATGCGCATGCGACCTTCTAATTTCCCTACTATCCGTCTGGCGCAAATGGCACAGCTCATCCATAAAAACGGGCCATTGTTCTCAAAAATCAAGGCAGCAAAAGACAGTGCTGAAGCCAAGGCTTTGTTTGACGTGGCGGCATCGGAGTATTGGGAAACGCATTGGCGATTTGAGACGCGGCTGCCGAATCCCCCTGACCCCCTTAAAAGGGGGAACCAAGGCAGCCGCAAACCAAAACATCTAGGTAAGACTACGTCTGATATATTGATTATCAACGCAGTAGCTCCATTGTTGTTTTGCTACGGCAAGCTCCATAAAGACGAATCGGTGTGCGAGACCACATTGCAATTCCTCGAAGACACTGAGGCTGAGGACAATGCCATCATCCGCCATTTCGCGGCCTGCGGCATCACTGCGGAAAACGCCATGCAAACCCAAGCCTTGTTACACCTTTATTCGTATTTTTGCAAGCGCAAACGTTGTCTCGAATGCCGCATCGGGAACGTTTTATTACACAAAACCAACCAATTATGAAGAAAGCATTTTTTTCGGTGTTTTTCACCCTTTTATTCGGCTTGATGTTCGGTCAAGCCCCACACCGCGTCCTCGTGATGATGGCGGAACAGTACAACGACAGCCAATTGTCGCAAAAAACAGCGCTCATGACCAAGCAACAACGCCGCGACTTCGTCATCGCCGAACGTAAGGCGTTTTGCCATGCCTCACAAGCCCAAGTGATTGATTTCCTGAATGGTTTCAAAGATGCCAACCACGTTGACCAAATCCAGCAGTTTTGGTCGATCAATGGGTTCAGCTGCATGGCAAGCGACGAAGTCATCGCCCTACTTGCCGAGCGCAAGGATGTGGCTTGGGTCGGTGCCGACGAGATGCGCCTGATGATCCCCGAAACGGAGAAGCCCCATCCCATCACGGCCAAAGACATCGCTTGGCACGTCGACAAAATCAACGCACCTGCGGTTTGGAACTATGAAGGCACAGGCTTCACTGGCCAAAACGTGATCGTCGCCATCCTCGACACAGGCGTGAACTACAACCACATCGACATTGCCAACAGCATGTGGGATGGTGGCAATGAATATCCTCACCACGGCTACGATGTCGTCAACCACGACGACGACCCCATGGACGACCACGGCCATGGAAGCCACTGCGCTGGCATCGTGGCAGGTCAAGGCACGGCTGGCACCCAGACGGGTGTTGCCCCAGGCGCCAAAATCATGGCCATCAAGATGATGAGTGCCGAGGGACAAGGTGGCGACGCCGAGCTTATCGGTGGCGTCGAGTTTGCCTTGGAGCACGGCGCCGACATCCTGAGTTGCTCGTTTGGCGACCCAGGCGTTGGAGGTTACAGCGTTTACCGCCAATTGTACGAAACTGTCCTTGACGCAGGTGTGGTCGCGGCAGTAGCGGCTGGCAATGACGGCCAAACCCAATACGCCCAGCCCGTCCCCTACAACATCGAGTCGCCCGGCAACTGCCCTCCGCCCTGGTTCCACCCCGACCAGACCCTCATTGGAGGTCGCACTGCGGTGGTCAGCATCGGCGCTACCGACAACAACGACGCGCATTCCGCTTTTTCGTCGGTGGGTCCTGTCACATGGGCCGAAGGCGCACAGATCGGCGAGTATAACGACTACCCCTACGAAAACGGCAACGCTGCCAAGCCCGGACTGATTCGACCCGACATCTCCGCACCAGGGTCAAACATCACCTCGCTCAACTATGCGACCTACGACGGTTATGTGGCCTACGACGGCACATCGATGGCGACGCCTTGTGCCGCCGGCGTGATGGCATTGCTCCTCGAAGCCAATCCCGAACTACTTCCCGCCGAAATCGATTCCATCATCGAACTCACCGCCGTCAAAATCGGCAATAGCAAGAAAAACAACATCACCGGCTCGGGCCGCATCGACGCTTTGGCCGCCATCAACGCCTTGTTCCACCATGGACCCACCCAGCTCACCGCCGACTTCGACGGTGAAACGGCCGTCTTGAATTGGGTTGCCGCCCCCGAAGGCATCTCTTATACCGTCTACCGCGACGGCCTGCCCATTGCCACGAGCCTGACAGCGACCACCTACACCGACCATCTCAGCTATGGCGGCAGCTACACCTATTATGTGACTGCCCAACTCAACAACGACATGACCTCGCTTCCCTCCAACTACGTCACCCTGACGAAAGCAATCGAAATTGAGGCCGAAGTCATCAACAACATGCGCGTGTCGTTGTCGTGGAACCTGCCCGCAGGCGTTTACGATGGCTTCGAGTCGGGCGACTTCTACCAAAACATGTGGATCAACGACGCCACCAGCCCTTGGGTCGTCACCGACACGCAACCCAATACAGGCACCTATTGCGCCAAGTCGACCAACACGGGCATGTTCTCCAACAGCAAAATCTCGTTGGCGGTCAACCTGCCCACAACGAGCGTCGTAAGCTATTATGCCCGCGTCAGCTGCTTCCCGCTCAATGGCTGCGGCTTCTTTGTCGACAACGTGCAGTATGGCGAGACCTTGAAGGACGAAGTGCCGTGGACACGCTACACGGTGACCATTGGCCCTGGCAACCACATCTTGGAATGGAAGTATGCCAACCAACTCAATGAGGGCGAATACGACAACGCCTTCTACATCGACGACATCACCGTGGGCAACACCTACGACATCTACCGTGCCAATTGCGACGGAAGCAATGCCGAACTGATTGCTTCAAACGTGGCCGATGCCCAATATGTCGATTATGGTTGGGATGCCTTGCCGATTGGACAATACAAATACGGCATCAGCACCGATGGTGGAAACACTATTTCTTGGTCGGAATGTTTGGACAAGGATGTGATGACCGTTGATGAGAACAACGCGATGGAAATCAAGGTTTATCCTAATCCTACCAACGGAATTCTATTTGTACAGACGTTGCGCGCAAAGTCTCTACCAACGGAAACTGAATATTGCATCACCAACCTAACGGGGCAAACGTTGCTTTCAGGCCGCATTACCGATGAAACCCAGCAAATTGATGTGACGGGTTTGGCTGAGGGGATGTATTTTGTTAGGATACAAGGGGATGAAGAAGTCATTATTAAGAAATTCAGTATTGTAAAGTAAACACAACATTGAGTTTCCCTGCGGGGAATGGCGTGTTTGTTATAAGTATACAGCGGCGGCTTAAGATGCTACCAAATGGTAACTTCTTCTTGCCGCCGCCTTTTTACATATTATGACTATTCCATTCCCTGCAAGGGAATCTCCAATTTTTTAATCCGTCTCTCCCAAAAAGAAAATCTCCTCCACCGATTTCCCGAACACCTGCGCCATCTTCAGAGCCAAGACCGTGGAAGGCACATACCGCCCTGATTCAATGGCATTGATCGACTGTCGGCTCACACCTATAAGTTTGGCCAAATCTTCTTGCGTAAGGTCCTTTTCGGCTCGCGCCACTTTCAAACGGTTTTTCATCGGGCGCGACGGTTATTTTTCCAACAATTTCACCAAATCCGCCTCCAACTCCTCTTCCATGCCTTTGCCAAAGCCGACGTGCATCTTCGCTATCTTGCCCTCGCGGTCGAGGAAATACAAGGTCGGATAGCCCGAAACGTGATAAGTTTCAGCTAATTCGCGCTCAGAAAAAAGAATGGTGTAGTTGATGTCGCGTTTGGCCAAGAAGTCGGCCATCTCGTCCTCTTCAGGGTCGTCAATCGGGTCGATGCCGAGCATGACAAAGCCTTTGTCCTTATATTTGTCGTAAAGACTTTGCAACACGGGCATGGCAGCACAGCACGGGGCGCACGACTTGTAGAAGAAATCGAGCAACACCACCTTTCCTTTCAGGTCGGCAAGGCGGATGGTGTCGCCATTGAGCGTGGGCAGCGACCAATCCGGGGCGGGCGAGCCCTCGGCAAGCGGTTCGGGTTCCTTATACGGCTCGTAATCCTTCAATTTCACCTCGGCGGGAATGGATTCCAAAGTTAGTCTGGATTCGTCCACAATCGTATCAAAGGCAAGCAGCTTGAACTCATCGTATTGATACATCGTGTCTTGCTGTTCCACAATGTCGAAGGCTATGGCATACTGGATAGGCAGATAGTCTTTCTTGTCGATCCAAAGATTGGTTTCGTAACGAATCGTTTGCATACCATAAATGCTGTCAGGTTCTTCATCCGTTGGACCAAGAATATCAACAAGATAGCATGGTTTCCCGTCTAATTTGGTCTCCGACATGGAATAGGTGTATGTGGAATCGGCCAAGCCTGCCTCGTTTGGGACCGGATAGCAACTTTTGGTGGTCAAGGGTTGATAGAAAGTGCGGTTGTGTCGCCCAGCGATGATGTCGTCGGCCCACAAGTCGCACAACATGATAGTCCCTGTAGTGTCCTTATAATAAACATATTCCTCGCCAGTGTAAAGGAAATGGTAGCGCCAATCGCCGAGCAAGTCTTCATCATAATAATGAAAGGCCCTCCCGAAAATGAGGTCATACGGCAGTTTCTTGAAATCGCAGGTGTAGCGATTCAAGGTTGTGTCGGAATGAGACATGTATTTCTTTCGGACTTCCATGACATAATGCCCCTGTTGGACGGACTGGCATTTTTGACAGGATTTCCGAAGGACTTCTTCGACGGTAGGCGTAGGCTTACTCGTGCAGCCCACAAGCATTGTCACGATGGTGGCCAATGCCAATGTTGAGTTAAATAAATGCTTCATTGGGGTTTGTATCGAATTTACGCTGTAAAAGTAAAGTAAACTTGCCTATTAGACAAATTAATTTGTCATTATTTTTCGGACAAAACAAAAGATTCCACAAACGACCGAACAAATTGACCACAAATAACCGAACAAAGTTATCATAAACAACCGAACAAACTGACCACAAATGACCGAAAATTTGCAAAAATATTTGCATAATCAAAACAAAACCAATATTTTTGCGACGTTTTTGAAAACTTTCAAATGATGAAAGCAAAATACAAACCGAGAATCGCTGACAAGCTACTTGCCAGAAAACTGGCAGGCAAAGGTGCCGTTTTGATAGAAGGGCCAAAATGGTGCGGCAAGACCACAACTGCTCAACAACAAGCCAAAAGCCTGCTCAATCTTGGCGAAAGCGAAGTCTTGACCCAAAGCCTTCGGATGATGGAAATAAGCCCAAAGACGCTACTGCAAGGAGAAACGCCACGCCTGATCGACGAATGGCAAACCATCCCTGCCCTATGGGACAGCATACGCAGTGAAGTGGACCAACGTGGTGAGTTTGCCCAATTCATTCTCACAGGCTCGTCGGTGCTCCCTCAAGCCAATGAAACCACTCATAGCGGAACAGGGCGTTTTGCCCATATCAAAATGCGGCCAATGAGCCTGTTCGAGTCGGGCGAATCGACGGGAAGTGTAAGCCTTGCCGCTTTGTTCGACGGCAACACCTTTGAGCCACAGCCCTGCGAACTCGATCTCCAAAATATAGCTTACTTGACCTGCCGGGGAGGTTGGCCACAAGCCACGCTGATAGATGGCAACATTGCGTTGGACCAAGCCTTTGATTACCTCGATGCGGTTACCGAACGCGACATCCAGCGCGTCGATGGTGTAAAACGCAGCCCCGAACGAGCCAAGTTACTGCTGCGCTCTTACGCCCGAAACGTCTCTCAACAAGTTTCCTACGGCACTATTAAGGCGGATATGCTGTCGAACGACTCAAAAACACTCGATGAAGACACCGTGGCCGACTATATCAAAGCACTAAAGCAACTCTTTGTCATAGAAGACCTTACGGCATGGAATCCCAACATCCGCAGCAAGTCGGCCATTCGAACCAGCGACACACGACACTTCGTCGATCCGAGCATCGGCACGGCAGCATTAGGTTTAGGTCCCAACGACTTAATCAATGACCTGAATGCTTTTGGGCTGCTTTTTGAAGACCTTGCCGTGCGCGACTTACGCGTGTTTGCCGAAGCACTCGATGGCAAATTGTACCATTATCGCGACAGCTCGGGTTTGGAATGTGACACTGTTTTGCACCGCCGCAATGGCTCTTATGCTCTGATTGAAGTAAAACTTGGGGGTGAAAAACTCATTGAGGAAGGCGTGGCTTCGCTGAACAGTCTTGCCAACACTATCGATACAGATCGAATGAACAAACCTTCGTTTATGATGGTGCTGACCGCCGTAGGGTCATACGCCTACCAGCGCAAAGACGGCATTTTTGTCGTCCCAATTGGTTGTCTTTCCAATTAGACAAATTAATTTGTCATTATTTTCCTTTTTTCTTTTTTTGGCATGGACTTACGTCGCCTGCCGAATGGTCTGTCGTCCCTACGGGACTATGCGAACATGGGAACCCCGTAGGAGCGACAGAAAACAAGAACCCTACAATTCCAGGAATTTCCTAGGATGATATGCGAAAATCCAAGGACGGTTGCTGAGAAAACCGTTGTAAACCACATTCCCTTCCTTATTGATATAGGTCACATGGGGAAAGGCATTGAATCCCAAATCCTGCATCACCTGCTTGCTATCCAAGGCTTTGGCCCAAGTAAAAGCTGATTCCATACTGGTCTCGCTTGCATAAAAGGCTGAATCGCTGGCTTCATCGAAAGAGATGAAAGCTGCGATGAACACCTTGGTCGTATCGCCTTCGTATTGGGCGGCCAACTCGGAAAAACGTGGCAATTCTTTGTGACAATTCGCGCAATGCGACGACCAGAAAAACAAAGCCACATTCTTTCCTCGCAGGCTGGTTTCGGTAAGCACATCACCTTCTTTCGTGACAAAAGAATATGAAAATGGGAAAGGAGTCTCCACCTTGCTATGATACTCATTGGCAACAAGATACGTAAACAAATTCGTGGCCAGCAAAAATGACAAAGGCAACGACAATAACATCAAAACAACAAGCATCGCAGCCCTGCTTTTCGGTGAAATGGACAAAGACCGTAGCAACATAACTACCAATAGCGACACTACCAGCACAATCAAACGAGGAGCTACCAAGGGGAAATAGCCTGTAACATGGGTCAGCAAGATGGGCAACATGAAAATGACCAGTTGGATCCATCTCTGCTTGGTTGTGGTATTCCGCGTGACATAGTAAAAAGCTGGTAATGTGGTAAATGCAATAGCCATGACAATAGCATTATTGCCCCATTTACCAACCAATATGAAAGCCAAAAAAGGTAAAAAGCCTAAATAAAGCGTTTCCTTGTAGATTTCTTTGATGGGCAAACGGCGGATGATAAGGACCAAAACGTATGGCACGAATAAACAAGCCAACAAAATACCCACAAACTGCCATGTCCCTTGATTAACATTGAATTTCACAAACGAGGCCACCGTGACCAACACCCACAAAACCAACACATAAAGCCAAGTGTACTTCATCCGTTTGGGAAACAAAGCTTCCGAGAGAGCAAAACACATTCCCGCACCCAGAGTGAAATTCATCAAGTCGCTTCCCCCTTCGTCAATGAATACGGAAAAAATTGAGGCCAATCCCAACAAGACCCCGACCAGCATTAAACCAATTCGAAAAGCTTTGTTTTTGTCTTCCATACACTTAAGTTTGTGATATAACCAACCGGTTTGCATGATTATTGTTTATCGCATCGATTTTTTCCTTATTATTGCAGATTATTGTCAAAAACAAAGCACATCAAATATGGAAAACGACCAATTCAAACTGCCCGAGAACGCGCAACGCGAACTTAAACCGGGCGAAGAGTATGAACCTATACTCTCGAAAAACAAGAAGTACCAGGAAGTTACGGTATGGTCGGTCTGCATCGGCCTGCTGATGACCATCCTGTTTTCGGCTGCCGCCGCCTACCTCGGCCTGAAGGTCGGGCAGGTGTTTGAAGCCGCCATCCCAATCGCCATTATCGCCATCGGACTGACGGGACTGGCCCGCAAAAACGACGCACTTTCGCAAAACGTCATCATCCAAAGCATCGGTGGATGCTCGGGAGGCGTGGTGGCAGGTGCCATCTTCACCTTGCCCGCTCTCTACATCCTGCAAGGCAAAGGCTACCACATCGAAATCAACTTCTGGCAGGTGTTCATCGCCTCTTTGTTGGGCGGCATCCTGGGCATCTTGTTCCTCATCCCCTTCCGCAAGTACTTCGTTAAGGAGCAACACGGCAAGT
The DNA here is from genome assembly GCA_045117495.1 of Candidatus Limimorpha sp. Taxonomy (GTDB): domain Bacteria; phylum Bacteroidota; class Bacteroidia; order Bacteroidales; family F082; genus Limimorpha. The sequence goes on from JBGUNT010000012.1 coordinate 32,604, forward strand.
TCCCCTTCCCTGAAGCCACAGCCACCACACAGGTGTTGGTCAGCGGACAGAAGAAGGGTAAGGACTCCTTATTGTTGGTTATCAGCGGATTGATTGGCGGTTTGTACGACTTCATCGTTTCCACCTTCGGTTGGTGGTCGGAGACACTCACCACCCGCATGATGGGTTGGGGTGCTGCCTTGGCCGACAAAGCCAAACTGATGTTTAAGGTGAACACGGGTGCCGCCGTGCTCGGCTTGGGTTACATCATAGGCCTGAAATACGCTTTCATCATCTGCTGCGGTTCCATGTTGGTATGGTTCATCATCATTCCGGGCATGAACCTCGTCTGGGGCGACCAAATCGTTGACCTGATGAACGCTGGCATCACCGCCACCATTGGTTCGATGGCACCTGAAGAAATCTTCAAGAACTATGCACGTCACATTGGCATCGGAGGCATCGCCATGGCAGGTGTCATCAGCATCATCAAGTCGTGGGGCGTGATTAAGTCGTCAGTCGGCCTCGCCGCCAACGAGTTCAAGGGCAAGAAAGCCTCGGTGGAAACTGTCGAACGCACACAACAAGACATTCCCATGAAGACCATCGTCATCGGCATCGTGGCCGTGCTCATCGTCACCTTCCTGTTCTTCTGGTTCGGTGTGGTGCACAACGTATGGCACGCCTTGATCGGCATCTTGGTCGTGGCCGTCATCGCTTTCCTGTTTACAACGGTGGCCGCCAATGCCATCGCCATCGTGGGCAGCAACCCCGTGAGTGGCATGACGCTGATGACTTTGATATTGGCCTCGTTGGTAATGGTCGCTGCTGGACTGAGCGGTCCCGATGGCATGACCGCCACCTTGATTATCGGCGGCGTGGTCTGTACGGCATTGGCCGTGGCAGGGGCCTTCATCACCGACCTGAAAGTAGGTTACTGGATTGGCACAACGCCCAAGAAACAAGAGATATGGAAGTTCGTCGGCGTGGCCGTGGCTGCTGCCACCGTCGCTGGCGTCATCATGATTTTGAATAAAGCATACGGCTTCGTGGGCGACGGAGCCTTGGTCGCACCTCAAGCCAACGCCATGAGTGCCGTCATCGAGCCTATGATGTCGGGCGGTAGCGCTCCATGGCTGCTCTACGGCATCGGCGCCGCCATCGCCTTGATCCTCAACTTCTGCAAGATCCCAGCCCTGCCCTTTGCCTTGGGTATGTTCATCCCCATCGACCTCAACGTACCGCTGCTCATCGGTGGCGCCATCTCGTGGTTCGTGAGCACCCGCAGCAAGGACCAGAAACTCAACGATGCCCGCTACAACCACGGCACCCTCATCGCCTCGGGCTTCATCGCCGGTGGCGCCTTGATGGGCGTGGTGAGCGCCATCCTCAAGTTCTGCAATGTGGATGCCGTGGCCAAGACCGCCGAAGGTACGCCGTTTGCCGAGCTACCCGTGGCCGGCCTCATCGCCTTGGTGATGTACATCGCCATCATCGTCTACATGATTTGGGACTCGAAACGAGCCAAAGTCGAAGAAGAATAAAAAAGTTGTACCTTTGCGCCACAATTTATGAACACTGTGGCAAGCATAAAGTACCAACCTTATAAAGCTGATGCCCACATCGACGCGATAGTCAAGACTTTGCGCGATGGAGGGCATTTGCTTTGTTCCAATTTGGCGGCCTCGTCGAAGGCCTTTGTCGTGGAGGAAACCTTCCGACAGATAGGCGGCCAGCACCTCATTGTCTGCGCCGACAAGGAAGACGCAGCCTATTTTTATAACGACCTCGAGAGCCTTCTCGGCGAGCGCGGCATGGACTACAGCAAGAAGCAGGTGCTCTTCTACCCCACCTCTTATAAGCGCCCCTACGAGCCTGAGAAGCCCGACAACACCTATATCCTCTCGCGTACCGAGGTGCTGCAACGCGTCTCCACCTCCGAGCGCAAGACTTTGATCGTCAGTTATCCAGAGGCATTGAGTGAGAAGGTCTTCACACGTAAGCTCTTGGCCAAGAACACCTTCAAGATCAAGGTGGGTGACAAAATCAACCTCGATTTTCTCACCGACTTGCTCTACGACTACGAGTTTGAGAATGTCGATTTCGTGGTGGAGCCGGGACAGTTTGCCATCCGTGGCGGCCTGGTTGACGTGTTTTCCTTCGCCAACGACTACCCCTACCGTATCGAGTTCTTCGGTGATGAAGTCGACAGCATCCGTAGCTTCAACATCGCCGACCAGCTCTCTATCGAGCAACTGAAACAGATCGTGCTGCTGCCCAACATGCAGGAACGCGCCTTTATCGAAGACCGCGAGGCCATCCTACAATACCTGCCCGACACCACCACCGTGTGGCTCACCGACATGGCCTTCTTCGCCACGCAGGTCGACAAAGAATACGACCGCGCTGTGGAAGCCTTCGAGAAGATGCAAGAACAGGACGAGGAAGTGAAGGCTTTGAAGCCTGGGCAGTTGTTCAGCAAGTCGGATGAGTTGCTTTCTAACCTTATAAAGCACCCCACGGTTGAGTTTGGCGTTTCCAGCAAACTCCCAACTGAACAACTGAACAACTCCCAACTGACAACTGTCACGTTCCATACCAAGCCTCAGCCTATCTTCAGCAAGAACTTCAACTTGCTCATCGACGACATTGCCGAGCATAAGGAGGAAGGCTACCGCGTCATCGTGTTCTCCGAAAGCAGTAAGCAACTCTCACGTATTCAGGCTATCCTAAACGATATCAACCACAATGAGGAGAGCCATCGCGACTTCGAGACCGAAACCATCGCTATCCACGGCGGCTTCATCGACGAAGACCTGAAGGTGTGCTGCTACACCGACCACCAGATCTTTGAGCGTTACCACCGCTTCCACCTGCGCGACAACTTCTCGACCAAGCAGGCCATCACGCTGAAAGACCTTTATGAGCTGAAGCCAGGCGACTACGTTACCCACATCGACCACGGCATCGGGCGCTTCGACGGCTTGGAGACCATTGATAACAATGGCAAACAACAGGAGGCCATCCGACTGATATACAACAACGGTGACCTGCTCTATGTGAGCATCCACTCGCTCCACCGCATCGCCAAATACAGCAGCAAGGACGGGACCGAGCCCAAGCTCAGTACCCTCGGCAGCGGCGCTTGGAACCGACTGAAGAACAAGACCAAGAGCAAGGTCAAGGACATTGCGCGCGAACTGATAAAGCTCTACGCCGAACGCAAACGCACGCCTGGCTTCAAGTTCTCGCCCGACAACTACATACAAAACGAGTTGGAGGCTTCGTTCATCTACGAGGACACCCCCGACCAGCTGAAAGCCACCAACGACGTGAAACGCGACATGGAGAGCGAGAACCCCATGGACCGCCTCGTGTGCGGCGACGTCGGCTTCGGCAAGACCGAGGTGGCCATGCGCGCCGCCTTCAAGGCCTGCTGCGACTCGAAACAAGTGGCTGTATTGGTGCCGACAACGGTACTCGCCTTGCAGCATTACCACACCTTCTGCGACCGCTTCAACGGTTTCCCCGTCACCATCGAATACCTCAACCGCTTCAAGACGGCCAAGCAACAGACCGAGATACTAAAACGCCTCGAGAAAGGCGAAATCGACATCATCATCGGGACGCACCGCCTCACGGGAAAAGATGTGAAGTTCAAGGACCTGGGCTTGCTCGTTATCGACGAGGAACAGAAATTCGGCGTGGCCGTGAAGGAGAAACTGAAAGAGATGAAGGCCAACGTCGACACCTTGACCTTGACCGCCACGCCTATCCCGAGAACCCTGCAGTTTTCCATGATGGGTGCCCGCGACCTCAGCGTCATCACCACACCACCACCTAACCGCTATCCCGTGCAGACCGAGTTGCGTGGCTTTGACGGCGAGCTCATCCGCGACGCCATCCAATTTGAGCTGGCCCGCAACGGGCAGGTCTTCTTCATCCACAACCGCATCCAGAACATTATGGACGTGCACGACTTCATCCTAAAGTACGTGCCGGGTGTGCGCATCGCCGTGGCCCACGGCCAGATGGAAGGCTCGAAGCTTGAGGACATCATGCTCGGCTTCATCAACGGCGACTACGATGTGCTGCTCTGCACCACCATTGTAGAGAGCGGTCTTGACATCCCGAATGCCAACACCATCATCATCAACGACGCACACCGCTACGGTCTCAGCGACCTGCACCAGCTGCGTGGACGCGTGGGCCGTTCCAATAAGAAAGCCTTCTGCTACCTGTTGACGCCACCTTTGAACACCTTGACCCAAGAAGCCCAAAAGCGCCTCCGCGCCTTGGAGGAATTCTCCGACCTCGGCGAAGGCATCAACATCGCCATGCGCGACTTGGACATCCGTGGCGCAGGCAACCTGCTCGGCGCGGAACAAAGCGGCTTTATCAACGACATCGGCTTCGAGACCTATCATAAGATCCTCGACGAGGCCATTCTCGAACTGAAAGAGACTGAATTTCAGGATATCTTTGAAAAGGAAGAAGAGAAATCGTATGTCGCGGACTGCACCATCGAGACCGATATGGAGGTGCGTTTCCCGTCGGACTACATCAACTCGACGCAGGAGCGCGTGAGCCTCTACAGCGAACTCGACCACACCAAGACCGAGGAGGCGCTGATGCAGTTCACCGACCACCTCATCGACCGTTTCGGCCCGATTCCTAAGCAGGTTAACGACCTGCTGAACACCGTGCGACTCCGCTGGGTGGCCAAGGACTTGGGCTTTGAGAAAATCGTGCTGCGCCACCACAACATGACGGCCTATTTCGTCAGCAACCAAGCTTCAAAATATTATGAAACAGACGTTTACCAGAACGTGATGCAATACATCATCACCCACCCGAAACGCACGGCGGTGAAAGAGGTGAACGACAAATTGCAGTTGGTGGTCAAGGAGGTCAGCACGGTGACCCAGGCGTTGGAATTGTTGCGGGAGATGAAAGGGGAATAGTCTCACGCAGAATATGTTTTTTCTCACTCCGCGTGCCTCTGCTCCCAGAACTCCGCCCCTTTCGCCCCGATTTCCTTAGGGTCGAAGACGGGTTCCTTGCCTTCTTTCTTCTGGCGTTCGTATGACTTCAGTGCCTTGAACACCTTGGGCGAGAGCAACAGGATGACGATGATATTCACCCATGCCATGGTACCAACACCGATATCGCCGAGATCCCACATGGCCTTAGCCTCATAGAGTGAGCCGAAGAACACCATGCCCACCACACCAAGACGCAGCACCCAAATCAAGACATGTTCTTTTTTGCCCTTGCCGAAGAGATAGACGAGATTTGTCTCGGCATAGTAATAGTATGCCATAATGGTCGTGAAGGCAAAGAAGAACAAAGCCACTGAGACGATGATGCCGCCCCAGTTGGCGCCCAAGAAAGTACCCAAGGCGGCCGAGGTGTAATTAACGCCTGGCGCACCCAGATCCACGCCTTCGGCAGCGACGAGGATATTGCCTGCGCCATCAAAGACGTTGTAGGTCTTACAGGCCAAGATCATCACGGCGGTAGCCGTGCATACCAATAAGGTGTCAATATACACCGAGAAGGCCTGCACCAGTCCCTGCTTGACAGGATGCGACACCTTGGCTGCGCCCGCCACGATGGCACCCGTACCTTGTCCCGCCTCGTTGCTATAGATGCCACGCTTCACACCCCAAGCTATGGTACTGCCCAAGATGCCACCCAAGGCCTCCTTCATACCAAAAGCGCTGTGAATCATATCCATAAAGGCGTGAGGCACCTCGGTGATATGGAAGGCCAACACCACGATGGAGAGCAACACATAGAGGACAGCCATAAACGGTGCCACAATCTGTGCCACGTTAGCGATGCGTTTCACGCCACCCATCACCACCAAGCCAATCAGCAGGGCGACGGCAGCACCGACCCAGGCCGGATCGACATGCAGCGTGTTGGAGAATGAGATGGCGATGCCGTTAGACTGCACTGGAGGCAGGAACCAGCCACATGCCAAGACCGATATGACAGCGAAGAAAACCGCCAACCACTTGCATTTCAAGCCTTTCTCGATGTAATAGGCTGGACCGCCACGGAACTGCCCTTTGTGTTCCTCCTTATAGATCTGTGCCAAGGTAGCCTCGGAGAAGGCCGAGCCTGCACCCAGGAAGGCGATGATCCACATCCAGACGATGGCACCCGGTCCGCCATAGCCGATGGCTGTAGCCACGCCCACGATGTTGCCCGTGCCCACACGCCCTGAAAGGGCCATGGAGAACGCCTGAAAAGAGGTGATGCCTGTCTTCTGTGACTTATCAGTGGAAAAGAGCAGCCGTGCCATCTCGCCGAAACGGCGCACCTGCACGAAGCGCGTGCCGACGGAGAAATAGAGTCCCGCCAAGAGGCAGATGGCCACCAAGGCCGGACTCCACACATAGCCGCTGATTGTGCTTATGAGTTGTTCCATATAACCCTGTTTTGAAGGGTCAAAGATAGGGTTTTTTATCACAAAACCCGCAAAACAGACAAAAACTTACCTCGTCAAGCAAGCATCCAGATCCTTCACCAAGGCGTCCTTGTCCAGGTGCTGGCCGATGAAGACGAGCTTCTGCATGCGGTCGCCATAGGTGTCGTCCCAGTCGCGACGGAGGGTGGGCTCGCGGTCCATCATCATGGCCAACTCGTCGGCAGGCATCGTGGCGAACCATTGGCCGGCATCGCGAAGCTGCACCTGCTTGCCTGCCTGCTCGAAGATGTAGCACATGTCGTATTCGTTCTTGAAGTAGCAGATGCCCTTCACGCGGATGACGTTCTTCGGCATCTTGCGCGCCACAAACTCATCGAAACGCGCCATATTGAACGGCTGCCGACGGTAATACACAAAGGTGCCGATGCCATATTCCTCCACCTCGCCGCCTTCGTGGTCGTGATGATGGTGGTGGTGATGGCCATGCTCCTCTTCCTCATCGTCATGGTCGTGATGGTGGTGATGATGCTCGTGTTCGTCGTCGTCATCATCGTCGTCGTGATGGTCGTGTTCCTCCTCCACTGCTCCTTCCACTTCCTTGATCCAAGTGGCGGAGGTGGCCACCTTGTCGAAGTCGAACATCTTAGTGTTGAGGATCTTGTCGAAGTCGACATCGCCATAGTCGCAGGTGATGATTTCGGCGGTGGGCTGCAAGGCGCGGATGATGCTCTTCACACGACCCAGCTCCTCAGGCGTGATCTCTGAAGCCTTGTTGAGCAGGATGATGTTGCAGAACTCAATCTGTTGGATGACCAGGCTCTCCAAGTCATCCTCAGCCAGGTTCTTCTTCATCAAGTCATCGCCACAGCCGAACTCGCTCTGCATGCGCAGCGCGTCGACCACGGTCACGATGCAGTCAAGAATCGGGATACCGTCTTTGGTGAGTTGCCAAGCCATGTCGGGGAAGGAACAAATCGTCTGGGCGATGGGTTCCGGCTCACAGATACCGCTGGCCTCGATAACGATATAGTCAAACTTCTGCATGACGATGATCTCGTGCAGCTGTTGGATGAGGTCCATCTTCAAGGTGCAGCAGATGCAGCCGTTCTGCAAGGCAACCAGACTGTCGTCCTTCTGCCCTACTACGCCGCCTTTCTCAATCAGGTCGGCATCGATGTTCACTTCTCCTATGTCGTTGACAATCACGGCGAATTTGATGCCCTTACGGTTGTTCAATATCTTGTTGACCACTGTGGTCTTGCCGCTACCGAGGTAACCAGTGAGCAGCAATACGGGAATATCTTTCTTCATTTTGAGTGCTATTTTAAACGAGGCGCAAAGATAAGAAAAATCAAGACAATAATTCAAAATAGATTCACTTGGGAATCTCAATTATCATTACTTTTGCAGTTCAGACCCGTCACGAAGTGACGATACTTTATTTACCCCACACCAGCGCAGCGCAGTGTGGGGGCCTAACAAGCAAAACATGGACAAACAAGAAGACTACAAACTCCTCCTCGCCCAAGTCAAGGCGATGGTGAAGGACGAGACCGACGCCGTCGCCAATATGGCCAATGTGGCCGCACTGATCCAAGAGGCCTTCCACTTCTGGTGGACAGGCTTCTACCGCGTCATCGGCGAGCAGCTGGTGCTCGGTCCCTTCCAAGGCCCTGTGGCCTGCACCCGCATCGGCTTCGGCAAGGGTGTGTGCGGCACTTCATGGAAAGAAAAAAAGACATACGTCGTGGAAGACGTCGAGCAATTTCCCGGCCATATCGCATGCAGCTCGGAATCGCGAAGCGAAATCGTAGTGCCTCTGTTTAAAGGTGAAGAGGTCATCGGTGTATTGGACATCGACAGCGAGAAACTGGCCACGTTCGATGCCGTTGACAAGGAATGGCTGGAACAAATTGCAGATGTTGTTTCCGCAGTCTTATAACCTCAGATAATCCGCACGTATCACGCCATCGAGGAACTCCGATGGCACCAAGGTCTTGATGGCCTTGACGACGATGTTCATCATGCGCTCGTGCACATAGTCCTTCCTGAACACCAAGCCTATCGTTCGCTGTGGCTCAGGATTGACAATCGGTCTGATACGGTCTTTTACGGTCTCAGGCAACAAATGCAAATGTGATTCGGGCACGATGGTGATGCCCCCGTTTTCATCCGTGATTTGAATCAAGATGCCTACCCTACCACCTTCATACAACTTATCGTATTTAATCTCCTCCTCCGATCGCACTTTTGAACGGTCGAACAATCTCACACCATTTTTCATCGTCCACACCTTGTATTTCGACATCTGAGTGCGCTCAATGCTGTCCTCTTTATACAAAGCGTCTTTGGGTGAGACGTAAGCGAAAAAACGCTCGTGATACAAGGGGATTTCCAACAAATCAGGGTCATTGACAGGATAGGTCAAAATACCCATGTCGATTTCGGCTTTTTTCACTTTGTCGATAATTGTTGCCGATATCATCTCTTCCACTCGGAGTTGAATCACCGAATGTTTAGTTCGCATATAATGGAACAGACCAGGCATAATCACGGGAGCCACTGTAGTCGTCAAAGCTATGCTGAGGTCGCCCGATGCCTGTTCTTTCGCCGTACGTGTTAGTTCCAAAAGCTGTTTGGTGTGATAGACCGCCATTTTCGCCTCGTCAATCACTTTCCTCCCCATTTCGGTGATCGTGACAGGATGCGTGTCGCGGTTGAAGATTTTGACATCCAACTCCTCCTCTAGCTTCTTAATCATCAGACTCAGTGTTGATTGCGTCACACCACAGGCATCAGCTGCGTTGACGAAATAGCCGTGCTGATCCACGGCAATGATGTATTCCAATTGTTGCAAAGTCATCTCTTTATTGATTTTATCAATGCAAATATAAATATTATTGTATTGACTCATAGAAAACGTCGAAATAATTTTGCTTCTGTTATTTTCAAAAACGACGATAAATGAAGAAATGGAATACCACTATACGATATGCAGGCTTCTCCTTAATAGGTGTTGCCTTACTTATGTTTATATCAGCGTTCATTGCCTTCAGGAACGACATGGACGATAGCTTCGACCCATTGGTCTTTTCAGCCATGGCCTCACTTCTCAGCGGCTTTTTTGCCATCGTCACCACAAAGCCGCAAGAAAAGATGACCGTTGAAGACGGTTTCCGCATCGTCACGGGTTGTTGGGTCGCAGCTTGTATCTTTGGTGCCTTGCCCTTCTTGATTTATGGCGGCGAGTTCACCGTGGTCAATGCCTTTTTCGAGAGCGTGTCGGGCTTTACCACTACAGGTGCCTCCATCCTCAACAATATTGAGGCTTTGCCCGACGGCATGCAGTTTTGGCGCATCGCAACGGCTTGGATGGGCGGCATCGGTATCGTCACCTTGGTTTCACTGGTCATCTCAGGGCAACACGACCGTCATTCCGTATTATCCAGCGCCGAACTGTCGGACCTCGCCAAATCCTACTATGGTGGACGCAAGAGAAACTTCGTTTATCGGATGATTGCCGTCTATCTCATCATCACCACAGCATCAGCCGTTGCCTTACGACTCACCAAAATGCCATGGCTCGACGCCACCACCTTGGCCATGTCGGCCTGCAGCACCTGCGGTTTCTGCACGAAGAACCTAAGCGTAGGATTCTATAACAACGTCGCCGTAGAGATCATCCTCATCGCAGCCATGTTGATGGGCGCCACCAACTTCAGCCTGATGTTCTCGACGGTTTGGCCCGACAAGCGCACCCACAAGAACCTCTTCAACACGCAAGTCGTCAGATGGTTTCTCGCCCTCGTCGCGATAGCCATACTCGCCGTCACCGCCAACCTGTACTTCAGCGGTTATTGTGCCACATTCCCCAAGGCCCTGCGTTTGGCGGCATTCCAAGTATGTTCGCTCAGCACCACCACGGGCTTTGCCACCGCCGACACCAACCTATGGCCTACGGGCAGCATGGGCCTCTTGATCCTTTGTTCCTTGGTCTGTGGCTGTTCAGGTTCCACATCGGGAGGCATGAAGATGGACCGTTTTGTCATCGTCGTCAAAAGCCTGAAAGGCTTGGTGAACTCGCTTATCGGGTTTAAGAATGTCAACCGAACCAAACTCGACGGACAATTAAAAACGGAAGAAAACATCACTTCGATACTTGCCTTTATGGGCACTTACATGCTCATCATCGCTATCGGTGCCGTCATCTTTTCACTCAGCATGGACTTCAAGACCTCACTCACGGCCTCCATCGCTTGCATCGGCAGCGTCGGACCCGGTTTCGGCGATGTCGGCTCGATGGGCAACTATGCCGGTTTTCTAGGTTTCCAAAAAGTTGTCGCCATGATCATCATGCTCTTAGGCCGTGTCGAAATCTTCCCCATGCTCATTGCGGTTAAAAGCATTTTCAGTCGGTGAGGCTTGCACAATTCAAGAAAAATGTTGTTCTTTGCATTTTGCAATAACAACAACCAATGAAAAGCTTCTTCCATAAAGTCCTGATATATTTGAAATCCATCATCCACCTCTCGGATGAAATCGACTACGAGAATGCCAGTGCCAGCATCCGAAAGAACATTGCCTTCAAGGGCACCAATGTATACATCCTCGCCTGCGCCATCATCATCGCCTCGGTGGGTCTGAACGTCAACTCCATCCCCGTCATCATCGGCGCCATGTTGGTTTCGCCCGTGATGGGTCCCATCTTGGGCTTTGGTTTGGGACTCGGCACCGAAGATAACGACTTGGTGAAAAACTCGTTGAAGAACTTCACCGTGATGGTCATCATCAGCATCTTGGCATCCACACTTTTCTTCCTGCTCAGTCCTTTGAGTTTGGCCAACCCTTCGGAGCTGCTGGCCAGGACCCGTCCCACCATCTATGACGTGCTCATTGCCCTCTTCGGTGGTTTGGCAGGCATCATCGAGACCTCGCGCAGGGACAAGGGCAGTGTCATCACTGGCGTGGCCATCGCCACTGCACTCATGCCGCCTCTCTGCACCGTGGGCTACGGCATCTCGATTTGGAAAGGCTCCGTCATCTTTGGCGCACTCTATCTCTTTCTCATCAATAGTGTCTTCATCGCCTTGGCCACCTTCGCTGCAGTGAAATATTTCAGTTTCCCCATCGTTGAAGCCACAAGCGAGACAAAAAAGCACCTACCCAAAGCGGCAGTCTATATCATCCTGCTCATCGTCATTGTGCCTAGTTTCATCACAGCCGTCAGCGTCATCAAAGAGAACAACTTTACGATCCATGCCGAACGATTGGTCGCCGAAAACAAGAACCTCGGCAAGTGCTTCATCTACGATCATAAGGCCACCTATTCACCCAAAGCTCCAAAACTAGAACTCTTCCTCGCTGGTGAGACCCTGACCGACGAAGCCAAGAAAGAACTCTATAAAAACGCCGAAGAATATGGCATCACACGAAGCCAAATCGTTTTCCACGAAGACGCCACCAGCATGAGGCAAGACATTTCCGAAACGGAGATGATGAAAGGATTCTTGGAGCATACCGACCAACAGATCAAGGCCTTAAACGACAGCATCATGAAACTTGACAAGCAATTGAGCGACTTCAAGGGGAAGGAACTACCCGTTGAGGCTGTGTCGAAGGAGTTGTTTGCCCAATATCCCGACATTCAAAGCCTTAGCCTAAGCCGTGGTGCCATTATGAATGCCGGCAGCCCTGCCGAAACCAAGCAGATTGTAGCCATCGTTACCATCGACAAACCTATGGACGCCGAACTCCACGCCCGTATCGAACGCTGGCTCAAGGCACGTCTCAACAACGAGAATGTGGTCGTGGTCGAACAAATCGCAGTAAAAGAAAAAGCCACTGAATAATCAGCGGCTTCACCCCGTGGAGATTACCGGACTCGAACCGGCCACCTTCAGATTGCGAACCTGACGTTCTACCAGATGAACTAAATCCCCCTGTTGAGGTTGCAAAAATACAACAAAATCGCTTAACAAGGCATTTCACGTTGAAATAAATTACAATTCAACAAAAAGACGCATCGGATGCTCCATTACAATGCAAATAAAATGTATCTTTGCCGACCCAATCAAATGATAATAAAACATGTAAAAAACATACTACCATGACTATTGAAGACTATATTGTTTTTAGAGTGAATGCACTACTCCATGCCCACGATGCCAAAATCATGATGCGCCTCGAAGGAGGCATGAGCAACTACACCTACGTCGTTGAATGCCAAGGCAAGAAATACACCTACCGGGTGCCAGGCAAGTTTGCCGAGAAGTTCGTCGACCGCGAAGAGGAATGGGCCAACATCCAAGAAGTCAATCGCTTGGGACTGAACAACATCACTGAATATGTGGAGATTCGCTCGGGTGAGAAACTGGCCGAATATGTGGAAGGCACCATCATGAGCACCACCGACGTGGTCTCCTACAACGAGATGTCGGTGAAAGCGCTGAAGAAGATCCACAACAGCGACATGAAGTTCCGCGACTACAATGCCTTCGGCCGCTTGGATGACGACCAGCGCTACTGCCTTGAGACAGGCTATGTCTTCCCTCAGGAATACCTCGACCTCCGCAAGAAACTCGATGCCATCCGCGCCACTCAAGTCAACGTGCCCAAGGTGCCTTGCCACTGCGACTACCAGCCCACCAACCTCGTCATCAGCGGCGACAAGCTTTACGTCTTGGACTGGGAATTTGCCGGCATGAACGACCCCTTCTACGACATCGCTTGCTACGGCAATGTGGGCTTCGACAAAGCCTTGGCATTACTGGAGGCCTACGTGGGCCACAAACCCACCAAGGAAGAGCTGCAACGCCTCTATTTCCATCGCGCCTTCCAGTGCCTGCAATGGTTCAACGTGGCCATCTTCAAAGACCGTGTTGGACTCAGCAAGGACCTCAACATGGACTTCAACGCTGTGGCATTCATGTTCCTTGGAATGGCGAAAGACTTGTTGGAGAATTACAACAACCTTTAATAAAGGAAATCCGAAGCAGAGAAGCTACCGTATTCCCCATCCAAGCCCAATTCGGCTTTGGCTTCATCAGAGAGCATGTCGATGCTCCAAACGGGGTCGAAGGTAAGCTCCACATCAACATTTTTCACACCCATGATAGCCTGCACGCGGTTTTTTACCTCAGCGGGCAACACTTCGGCCACGGGACAATTGGGTGCTGTCACCGTCATCACTATTTTTACATTTCCCTCTTCATCGACTTCGACACCATAGATCAGGTGCAGTGTCCAAATGTCGACGGGAATTTCGGGATCGTAGATGGTCTTCAAGACCGAGATCACGGTCTCTTTTAAGGTATTCACTTCTTCCTTTGTCATGACTGTCCCTCCTTCAGTTTAAAAGCCTCTGCATAAAGCAGCATCTGTTTCAGCATGGCCAAGAGGCCGTTGGAGCGCGTTGGCGACAAATGCTCCTTCAGACCAATCTCATCCAAGAACGAGAGGTCGGCAGCAAGGATGTCCTCTGGCGTCTGACCCGAGAAAACCTTAATCAGCAGGTTCACGATGCCTTTGGTGATGACCGCATCGCTGTCGGCGCTGTAATACACCTTACCGTCCTTCAATTCGGCATTGAGCCACACCCTCGATTGGCATCCGTTGATGAGATGTGCCTCGTCGCGGTACTTGTCATCGATGATAGGGCACTCCTTCCCCATCTCTATCAGCATGGCGTAACGATCCATCCAGTCGTCGAACATGGAAAAATCTTCTACTATGCTATCTTGTATTTCCTTGATTGTCATTTTCTTAACCTTGTTATCCGACGGTCTTATTTTCACAAAACCGCCGATGCAAAAATACAATTTTTTGTACAATTCATTACACGAAGCATGCCAAAGGGGGCAAGGATAAAAAAAATCAACTTTTTTTCTTGCATAAACTAAAAAAGTAGTATTTTTGCAGCCGAAATCGAAGATTCAACGTAGTTGATTGGATGTCCAATGGTGTAATGGCAGCACAACTGACTCTGGATCAGTTAGTCTAGGTTCGAATCCTGGTTGGACAACAAAAGAAAAAACCGAACAATGTTCGGTTTTTTCTTTTTATCTGACCTCTGATCACATTCCCAAATGCATCTTTATTCTCGAAGCCAAAATATCGACCACCACCGGGCTCGAGCCACGGGGCAGGATGATGTCGGCAGTGCGCTTGGTAGGCTCGATGAATTGCTGGTGCATGGGCTTCACAAAAGTCTGGTAATGACGTAGCACGTCTTCCCAAGTGCGTCCACGCTCTGCGATGTCGCGACGAATGATGCGCATCAGTCGCTCATCGCTGTCGGTATCAACAAACACCTTGATATCCATACGGTTACGAAGCTCCTCCTGGGTCAGCACCATGATACCCTCCACGATGATGACTTCGGTGGGATGCACATAGATCACTTCTTGGGAACGGGCACAAGTGACATAGGTATAGATAGGCATAGGGATGGTTTCCCCTTTCTTCAGACGGTCAAGGTGGTCGATAAGCAAATCCCATTCAATGGCATCAGGATGGTCAAAGTTGATCTGCTTCTTTTCCTCCGGCGTCTTATCACCATTGTCATAATAGTAGGCATCTTGTGAAATGACTGATACTGAATTCTCCGGCAACTGGTTGACCAGTTCCTTCACGACGGTCGTCTTTCCCGAGCCCGAGCCGCCTGCGATTCCGATGACTAGCATAATCTTGATGATTTTGATGCCACAAAGATACGTTTTTTTCGTATTTTTGCACAACTATTAAAACAATAAACATGAACAGAAACAACAAAATCATGGGGACAATGTTGGCCATAGGCCTTCTGGCCATGAGCAGCTGCGGACCAAAGTTGCCCCCACTCCCTGTCGAGGAAATCAAGCCCTATTTCGACGAAGCAGCCAAGACCAAGGCCATCGACACAGCCTTTTACGAAGTGAAAGACGCTAACGGCAACAAATTAGGCACTGTCTTATTCTCGTCGCCCTATTCCGACAACGTAAAAGGCTTCAAAGGGGCCACTCCTTTATTAATAGCCTTAGATGCTGACGGACGCATCAAAAATGTGACCTTGATGGAAAACCAAGAAACGCCTCGTTTTGCACAACACGTGGAAGAAAGCGGTTTCTATGAGAGCTGGAATGGCTTGACGCCTGCCGAAGCCCTCAACCAGGAAGTGGATGCCGTCAGTGGCGCCACTTATACCTCCAATGGCGTGCAAAACAGCCTCAAGGCTCGGCTTCATGCCTATCAAAATCAGTTGAAGAAGTAATTTACTTAAACAACCTATTCTTCGGAATCGTCATCAGTCGAAGGAGCCACCGCACCTTCCAAAACGATGACGATTTCGCCTTTGATGTCTTTCTTGGAGAAATGCTCAATCACCTCTGCCAAGGTGCCGCGGGCGTTTTCCTCATGGATCTTGGTCAGCTCGCGCGACACACATACCTTACGCTCCATGCCACACACCTCTGCCAGTTGTTGCAAAGTCTTCAATAAACGAAATGGCGACTCATACAAGATGGTCGTATAAGGATAGGCCGCCACTGCCTGCAATTTGGTCTGACGCCCTTTCTTGTGCGGCAGAAAGCCTTCGAAGATGAACTTCTCGGCCGGAAGACCCGAGTTGACAAGAGCCGGCACAAAAGCAGTAGGCCCGGGCAAACATTCCACCTCGATGCCTCGTTTGACACACTCGCGAACCAACAGAAAGCCAGGGTCCGAGATGGCTGGCGTACCCGCATCGGTCACCAAAGCCAAGGTCTCACCAGCTTCGATGCGGTCGGCGACACGTTCCACCACCTGATGCTCGTTGCGGATGTGGAAGGCAGTCATAGGCTTGCTGATGTCGAGATGCCTCAGCAAGTTGCCCGAAGTGCGGGTATCCTCGGCCAAAATGCCATCAACCTCCTTCAAGATGCGAATGGCACGTAACGTGATATCCTCCAGATTGCCTATGGGCGTTGGGACAAGATACAGCTTCGACATAACCGACTTACTTTGTTTCAAACTTCTTGGCGACCAAATCAGCCAGCTTCTGATAGGCCACGTTGTTGCTGTTCCACTGCAGCTCTATTTTCAACTCGTTCAAGTAAATCAACGCGCCGTTCAAAGTCTTCAGGTCATTAAGGTTCTCGATGGACTTGTTGAACTTTTCCATGCTACCTCCAAACAACTCGTTGACAAACAAAAACTTGTCGTTGATGCCGATGGCCGACTTCAAGTCATAGGCTGATCCATAGCCCAGTTTGGCCGCCAAGCTATGGTCCTCACCCATCATCTTTTCGCCAAGCACTTCATTAGACGACAACTCAAAGCCACTTTCGTCGTTATCAAAGATGGCATTGAAATCGGGGGCTTGTTCGGCTGGCGAAGGATGTTCCTCTTCTGCCTGCGGAGCAGGCTCTTCTTCCACTATAGGGAATAGCTCTTGTTGGACTTGTTTCGCCTCTTGTTGGGGCATCTCATCGTCCATCGTAGGCATCACGAGCGGGTTGTCTCTCTGCAAATGCTCACCGTCGATGCGGTCACGTTCCGGGATATCATCCTCAGAGATTTCCTTCATGAAATGGACGATGCGGCCGTCTTCCGTTTCTTCCACCCTGTCCTCGACAACAGCTTCCTCATCCGGCTCGTCTTCAAAACGGAACACGAATCCGAAGGGGTCGCTATGAAGGCCTCCATCCGATGTAGGTTGCTCAGTGGGCTCAGGTTCGGGCTCCACGACAGGCTCTGGCTCTTGGATAGGCTCTTCAGGCACCTCTTCCTTTACAGTGGGGGCGTCCCACATGGCAGCCACATCATTCTCAGGCTCCTCATTCTCTACAACCTCTTCCTCCATCACAGGCTCCGTCTCTACAGCAGGCTCTTTTTCTGGTTCAATAGGCTCGGGTTCCAAAGGCTCGACAACCTCATCAGGAGAAGCTTCCTCCGCTTTCTCCTCTTGTGCCTGGCCGCCAAAAAACCCTGCAAGTGCCTCGGGATCGATGTCAAGGTCCTCTTCCCCTTCGTCAGCACCCAATTGAATGGAACAAAGCTTGTCGTATAGGATGTGGGTGCGGTTCATCAGCACGTCCAAGTCAAGCAATCCCAACGCCTGTTCGTTCCTCAAAAGATACCTCACTTGTTGCTGCAACAGCTTGATTTCGTGTTCTATAGAAACTAATGCTTCTTTTTGGTCGTTAAAATTGTCGTTCATATTGATTTTCTATTTATTTTTGCTCTGAAAGAAGCGATAAAATTACAATTTTTCTCCTTTGTCTCGCATGTTTATCGAAAAAGATTCTCATAATAAGTCACAAGGTTGGATCGAAGTCGTTTGCGGCTCCATGTTTTCCGGCAAGACCGAAGAGCTCATCAGGCGTTTGAAACGCGCCAAAATCGCCAAGCTGAAGGTGGAGATCTTCAAGCCTGGGGTCGACACGCGCTATAGCGAAGAGGACGTAGTGTCGCACGATGCCACCGCCTTGCATTCCATCCCAGTGGAAAGCGCACAGGAGATCCTGTTTTACGCCAACGATGTCGACGTCATCGGCATCGATGAAGCCCAGTTTCTCGACGACGAGCTGCCGAACGTCTGCCAACAGCTTGCCAATCAAGGCGTGCGCGTCATTGTGGCCGGACTCGACATGGACTTTATGGGAAAACCATTCGGCCCCATGCCTACGCTGATGGCCATCGCCGAAGACGTGACCAAGGTGCACGCCATCTGCGTGCGTTGCGGTAGCCAGGCACAGTATTCACACCGCACCATCGCCGGCGACAAACTAGTCGTATTGGGTGAGACAGAGAGCTACGAACCGCTCTGCCGCGCCTGTTACCTGAAAGCCATGCAGGAAAAAGCGGAACAAGTTAAATGACCACCCCTGGGTACTCATCAGCTGACTCTACATCAGGTTCATCTGTCGGCGTCTCCTTGTCAGGCAACACTTCCTTGGCATAATCCTTCACCAAATCAAAGCCTTGATAGACATAAGGCACCGTCATTTCAATATAAGGAAATAGCTTCGACTCCTTCCTCACCTCAGGCTTCACTAGGCCAAGCAGCTCGAAGTTATTGAGCACCATTACCATAATACTGCACAACAATACGCCTTTGGCGACACCGAAGACAAAGCCAAACATCTTGTTGACAAAGCCAAGTTCCATGGCTTGGACCAACTTGGTCACCGCCCTTCCAATCATGTTGACAAGAATGACCAAAATGACAAAAGTCAGCACAAATGCCACTGTATTGAGATGCTTGGGGTTGATTTCCATGAATTCCTGCAGATGCGATGCCGTGAAGTCAGAGAAATGCATGGCACCATAAATGCCAACCACAAAGGCCGCCAATGTCACCACCTCGATGATGAGTCCCTTCCGGAAACCCTTGTATCCGAAAACGAACAGGACAATGGCAATTATGATATCCAAATAATTCATAACAACTCCAAACTTCTCACTATTAACTCCTAACTTCTCACTCCTAACTACTCACTATAATAAAGGATCATTCTCTCAATGGCGCGCTGGCACACAGGGCAAAACTCATGGCCGTTGAAGGTCTTCATCAGGCAGTCCATATGAGGGCTATACACTCCTTCGGCCTCATAGCCGCCGCCTTCAAAAACACCAATCGTGTTTTCGTATTTCTTTTCCCTTGGCGTCGGGACAGGCGTTTTCTTGTCGACCATGTCTTTCCATTTGGCCTGGAAATTGACCATCGTGGTGATGTTGGGCTCCCAAGGCTCCAAATCGTTGTTGTACATATCGCCATAGGTGTCGTCGTTGTAGTATTCGTCAGCCAAGCCGGCAAAACCATGGCCGAACTCGTGGATGATGACATCACTCGAGAAGCCGTTGCTGCTGGCGCTTGAGCAGTAGAAGTTATAGATGCCACCGCCACCATATTTTTCCGTGTTGATCAAAATGTAGATCTGGTCGTAAGGCACTTGTCCCGCCAAATCGCGGATGTCACGGTTGTCAGTACTCATGCAATAGCGCTCTGAGTCGAAGGTCCAGAAACTGAAACGCATCACGGTGTTCTTATAGATATGGTCGCCGGGCATGGTGCAGCCGCTCTCGGCCGATGGCGCCATCACCCCGCGGATGTTGAAACTCTTACGGTAGCGGTCGTATGGCGCATAATCGAACATGCTCTTCACGAAGAAATCGCAGTCCTTGATGAACTTGCCCATCTCGGCTTCCGTATAGCCTTCAGGGAGGATGACGATATCGACCGCCTTAGTGATGTCCTTGTTGCCAATCCAAGCATCATACACGGGCAGGTTCAGCTTGTCGTAGTCGCGGATGAAATAATCGTCGGGGCTGACGGTGAGGCGCATCCCTTCCTTGAGTTCGCCTTCCCAAGTCTTGTAACAGAGTGAGACATCGATCTTCACTTTTGGGAAAGGAATGATAACCGACTCCTCAAAAGTCTTGGTGACTTTCATAGCCTCGTCGGTGGTCTGCCATTCACCATAAAGGTTTTGGTAGCCTTTGGAATACAACAGCTTATCAGTCCCCGTTTCATACACCTTCACGATATAGCTGCCAAACTCCAAATTGTCGATGAGGTTGGTCTTGGAGCCGCTCCAATAGGGCTCACGGATCATTTCCTTGAGCGAAAACCGCGTTTCACTATGGTTACCTGTCAGGCAGTAATCGACGCGCAGTGAGGCTTCGGTGAAATAGGTGTCGAATTGGGCCCAAAGCACGCATGGCACAAGGGCAAGAAACAGCAATAGGGTCTTTCTCATTCTCGTAAGGTTTATAGGTTGTTCCATTTCGGTTTACGTCTTTCGAAGAAGGCCGCCATACCTTCTTGGCCTGCCGGCGCGATGCGTTGGTCGGCGATAAGTAAAGAGGTGTTATAAAAAACGGGGTTATGGGGGTCGTCGGTGCCGCTCACCATGCGCAAGAGGTTCTTGCACTGCGCCACAGCGTCGGGCGAGGCCTGCATGAAATAATCGATGTAACGGCGTTCCGTGTCGACCATCTCCTTTTCGTCGACAACAGCATTCACCAAGCGGAATGCCTTGGCTTCTTCAGCCGTGAAGCGACGGCCCGTGAGCATCAGCTCCTTGGCGACGGTGTTGCCGACCTTGCTCACCACGAAAGGCGATATGGTGGCCGGCGTGAGGCCCAAGCGCACCTCCGAGAAAGCGAACTGGGTGCCTTTCTCGGCTATCACGATGTCGGCAGCCGCCACAATGCCGTTGGCACCGCCTATGCAAGCGCCGTGCACCTCGACGATGACCGCCTTGTTGCAGAAATAAATGGCACGAAACAGCTTCGACAGCTTCTCGGCATCGGCCACGTTCTGCAGACGGCTATAGCCTGCCATGGCTTTCATATAAGCCAAATCGGCACCGGCGCAAAACGACTTGCCCTTGCCTTTCAGGATGACGACACGGATGTCGTCGCGGCTATTGAGCCAGTCAAAGACCTCCGTGAGCTCGCGTATCATCTCGTCGTTCAATGCGTTATGAACTTCTGGACGGGCAAGGTCGATCCATGCCATGCTTTCGCCCAACTGCACTTTGATCGTGTTGAATTCCATGTTTTCCTCTCTTTTAGCGAATGCAATAATCGTGATTTTTTGTCAATTTGTCACAATCATTCCCCGAAAAAAACGTTTCTTTGCATAAGGAACACTTTTTGATGGGTGTTTCCCACAACCATTTGACAAACGATGAACGACGAAAACTTCAATAACGACCTCGACAACCTCCTGAACATGTTCAAGAAGCTCATGGAGAATCAGGACCTCGACGCCATCCCTGGCATCAACGAAGAGCAAAAGGAGCAGTTAAGACTGTTTCTCTCTGAATTCGACGACATGAAAGACGACATGAAATTCGAAATATACAAGCTTGACCCGTTTACGAAGCAGATGGTGACCATGTTCATGGGCCAGTTGAAGAATTTCGAAGGCGCCAACCCAAGCGCCTCAAGCCAAACCCCTGCAGTCCAGGATCCGGCTCCCAACAAGGAGAAGCAACTGACTGACATCCCAGGCACCAACGAGAATCTGGAAGCCAAACTCGCAGCCATCGACAAGCGCCTTGCCGACCCCAACCTCAGCGATGACGACATCAACAGCCTGCTTGACGAACGCAGCGCCATCGCCGCCGAGCTGAAAAAAAACTAAGCCTTATCAAAATATTATTACTATCTTTGCCGTTTCAAAACGCATGATAACAGCATTGATATGAAGAAATTATTCCTTACCCTTATTGCCTTGGTCCTTTCAGTAGGATCATACGCCCAACTGATTGCCAACAAGACCGACAACAAGATCACCCTTGGCTTCGATCTTTTTAACGACATCCAGCTCAACACGAGCGACAATTGGGATGCCCGAAGCATCAACCAAGGCTTTGGCACCGCTTTGACCTACAACTTCCCCATGGGTGAAAAAGGCAAGCACACTGTGGCCATCGGCGTAGGTATCACCACACACAACTATTTCTCATACAGCCGCATCCTGAATCCCTATTCCAAGGACACCTTGCAATACACGCAATACCGCGACGACGACAACTTCAAGCGCTTTAAGGTCAACGCCACCTACCTCGATGTGCCGTTGGAACTGCGTTTCCGCATCAAAAATGCATGGAAGATCGGCGTAGGCTTTAAGCTAGGTGTAATGGTGGCTGCCAAGACCAAATATGTCGGCCCCGATGCCGATGGCACCATCATCCATGAGAAGCTGTGCTACATCAACAACTTGGAGCGTTACACCTACTCCGCCACGCTTCGCATCGGCTACAAATGGGTCAGCGCCTTCGCCGCCTACCAGCTCGGCCCCGTCTTTGAGGTCGGCCACGACGCTCCTGTAATCCATCCGCTCTCTGTCGGCCTGACGTTTGCGCCATTCTGATGGATTCCAAGTGGATCATCGCTGAAGCCGAGCAACTCGGCTTCGACGCCTGTGGCATCGCCGCCGCCACTGCCTTGCATGAAGAATCCACCTACATGGAGCAATGGCTCGCGCAAGCCCATGAAGGCGACATGCAATACCTCAACCGCAACAAGGAAAAACGCTACGACCCTCGTTTGCTCGTCGAAGGCACCCGAAGTATCGTCACGGTGCTTTACAACTACTATCCGAAACAGCTTTTGTGCGATTCTGGCCATTACAAAATCGCGAAATACGCCTATGGCGCCGACTATCACGACGTGATGAAGCGCAAGATGCGTGCTTTGTTGGCTCGCGTCGAAGACGAGGCCGGGAAGCAAGACGGTGCCCGTGTCTTCGTCGACTCGGCCCCTGTGCTCGACCGTGCCTGGGCGGTACGGTGCGGCCTGGGGTTCATAGGCAAAAACACCGCGCTCATCCATCCCAAGAAAGGCTCCTTCTTCTTCATCGGCCACCTGTTTCTGCCGCTTGCCTTGGAAGAGACCGGACAACCGCTGGACAACCGCTGCGGACGCTGCACCCGCTGCCTCGACGCCTGCCCCACCGGTGCCCTGGAAGCCCCGTTCCACATCGACGCACGCAAATGCATCTCCTATCTGACCATCGAGCACAAGGGCGGCTTCGATGGTCTTGACCCCGAAAGCTTCAAAGGTTGGATGTATGGCTGCGACATCTGTCAGGACGCATGCCCCTACAACCGCTTCTCGCTGCCCAACAGCGAGCCCGAGTTCCAGCCATCGGAACAACTGAAAGCCATGCGTGACGAGGATTGGAAAAACTTGGACCAGGATGGTTTCGACGCCTTGTTCGGACGCTCCGCCGTGCAACGCGCGGGCTACGAAGGCCTGAAGAGGAACATCGACTTTATCTCAACGGAGAATTGATATTATAAGTCACCGTAAACTGCACCACCTTGTTATAGGAATGGTCGAAGAAATACTGTGGTGTGGGGTTGGTCTGCATCGGCGTGATGGAATACATCATACGGGCGCCGAGGCCCCAGTGGTCGGTGAGGTCGAAGTGTAGACCGAAGTTGCCTGTGACGGAAAAGAAATTGAACTTCCATTCCTGGGGGCTGTCGTTCATCACGCCGCGGTAACGCATCAGGAAGTCAAGGCCGATGCCGGCTTCCAGCTTCATGAAATCCAGTTTCTTGCCATACACCGTGAAATGGCCGAAGTCGTATTGCAGCATCAGCGGAATCTCGGCGTAATGCAGGCGCAGGTCATAGGTGTTGTAGTTGTATTCCGTCACCTCTTTCACCGACGAGTGTGCACCCATTTGCGTGTATTTCAGTTCCATCTGCAGCGCGAAATGCTCCGCGAGGGGCAGGTTGACGTAGGCTCCGGCAGTGAAGCCCAGCTTGTTGTAGCCATAATATAGGTCGCCGTCCACCTGCGAGAAGGTGGCGCCGCCCAGCAGGCCAGCGTTGAACGACTGGGCCGAGGCCTTCGTAAGGCAACTCAGGCTCAGCATGCCGAAAAGGAAGAATAGGATGCACTTTTTCATACGAAACACTTTATTATGGGCGACAAAGATAGTGCATTTTGTCCATTCGTCCAAGTGTCGGGGTCGCGAAGGTTGCCCCAGGCATCGTAGCTCAGCCGCTCCACGGTGTTGCCGCTTATGGTGGCCGTCAGGTTGCCTTGGTGGTCTTTCAGGGTGTAGTACATGGTGCCTCCTCCGTTGATTGGCCAGAATAAGTGTCGGATACTTTCACTTCAAACCATTCCCAATAGTGTTTGACAAATTCATCCATTGTAAATAGTTGACAATTATGGAACAACACATAAACACGTTCGTTTTTTACGCAAAAGCATGTGCCTGCCCTTCCTTGCTGATAAACTTCTTTGGTTTTCTCTTCAATTACTGGAACAGAAGTAACGAAAGCATAATCAAATATACCATCATGCAATAATTTGACAACAAGCCTTTTAAGGACTTCGTCGCCACTATGATTTGTATACTCTCCATAAGGAGAATGTATTCTTAAGTCTTTTGTGTTGTCTTTCCCATGTGTGAACAAACAAATCAAGTTGCCTTCCAAATCAGTTACCATCAACTCAAATGGATAGACAGAATAGTTCGGTGACAAACCATTCCATTTCAGCCCATTTAAGAAACTATAGTCATTGTATTTTCCCTTATCCATATTATCTATATCCTGTGTAAAGAGGTACAAGGGATAATACATGACACTATCTCGATTGAGGATTGAATCTCGAATGAGCAAAAGCTCTTCTGCCCGTGAGTTTACTATGGGCTGCATTTGCTCGTCAATCCTCTTTTTAAAAGCTTCTACTTGACAGAAACTAGATAACGATGATAATAACAGGCACAACGCAAAAATATACTTATGCTCAATCAACCAGTTTTTAACCAATAAGTTACCCATTATTTTGCAATTATAAATCTATAAAACACATCTTTTGTATTCAGCGGTTTATACCCACCGTTTTTCTTACTAGAATCCCATATCCAAACAGAATAATCATTAAGAGATGACTTGCCATTAATTTGCAAACGAGCAGCTGAAGTAGCGTTTACATCATGTTTTATCGTTAGGCCAGGTAACAAAAACATCATCGCATCTCCGTCGCGGAAAGTGTCAAAACATTCTCTGAGAAGATATTCCCTATTTGCATCAGTAATTTCTTTTTCATTATAAAAATGGTAAGTTGAGCTAATGCCTGGGAAATAATTATCTCCTATCTGTGTCCCAACAAATAATTCACTCAATTCTCTTACACTTAATCCCAGGGAATACGACTCTGGAGCACATTCCATAAAATAGTCCTCATCAAACTTCGTTTGGGGATCCCATTGGGCTTCCAATGCCCAAAAACAAGTTGCCGCACAACCGTTTTTATATTGTTGATAATAGTCTCTCAAATAGATATAGTCATATTTGACCATATCGTATTTGTCGCCACCAATCATCCAACTAACCGTTGTAACTTGCCTTCCCTCTGCTTCTTCAGTACTATACTGAACGCTGTTAGGATCAATGCCTAATTCAGAGATTAAGTCACGAAAATGATTAATGTCTTTAGCGTATTCAAAAAGGTTGATATACTCAGGAGGTATCTCCACTACATACCCACTCGGATCCGTAAATCTCAAAGGATTGTTGAGGCAATAGGAATAACGGTTGTAGGCCTGCTGGTTGTACTCGTCCTGTAT
>JBGUNT010000013.1:0-28690 GCA_045117495.1 Candidatus Limimorpha sp.
TCGCCATACGCAACTATAACGACCAGATGGCACTTTGCATCAAGAACTACCAGGCCGCCAATGCAACTGTGGAAATCGCCCAGAAGAGCTACGACATCTCTGCGAAGATGTATGAAGTCGGCAAGGCCACTTTGGTGGAACTCAACGATGCACAACTTGCCTTGCAACAAGCTCAACTCACCCAAGCCCAAGCTGTGTATAACTTCATGGTCACCAAGGCATCACTGGAAGAACTTATCGGAAAAGAAGAATAAAAACATAAATCTATGAAATACGCCAAATTTAGTATCATCGTTATCGCTGCCGTTGCCATGATAACGGCTTGCGGATCGAAAGAAAGCAACAAAAACTCAAATACCGAACAACCACAAGCCCAGATGGCTCCAATGGTCAGTATTGTGACGGCCCAGGCAGAAGATGTCGACATCACCAACACCTACACCTCCAATATTGAAGCTTTCGCCACAAACAACATCGTATCTCAGACTGCTGGTCGTATCGCCAGTATCAATGCAGAAGTCGGTCAGAAGGTGCGTAAGGGCCAGCTCTTGGCCCGCATGGACGACGTCAACCTTGCCAAGACCCGCATGCAATATGTCAATGACTCGACGGAACTGGCCCGTCTCACCGAGCTCTACAACATCGGCGCCGTGGCTCAAGCCGACTACGATATGGCCAAGCTTGCACTCAATATGACGAAGAAGACCTATTACAACCTTGCTGAGAACACCTATCTTCGCAGTCCCATTAATGGCGTTGTGACCGCCCGCAACTACGACAGGGGCGACATGTACAGCATGACGCAACCCATCTTCGTGGTGCAGCAAATCCAACCCGTAAAGATGCTCATTAACGTGTCGGAGAGTCTTTTCACCGACATCAACAAGGACATGGAATTTGAAGTAACTGTTGAGTCCTATCCAGGTGAGACCTTCCAGGGCAAAGTGAACCTCATCTACCCTACCATAAGCGCCACCACACACACCTTCCCTGTTGAGGTCATCTGCCAAAATGCCGACCTGAAGCTGCGTCCGGGTATGTTTGCACGCGTAACCGCTAACTTTGGCACTAACCACCATGTGGTCGTCCCCGACGTTGCCGTTGTCAAACAGCAAGGCTCGGGCGAGCATTTCATCTACGTGCTTCAACCTGACAACACCGTAAAATACCAACTTGTGGAAGTCGGCAAACGCCTTGGCAACAGATACGAGATCATCAGTGGCATCAACGAAGGTGACAAGATTGTCACCGAAGGACAGATTCGCTTGAAGGATGGCGTCACCGTTACCGTAAAACAATAAACCATGAGCTTACAAAGAACAGCAGTTAATAATCCGGTGACGACGGCCTTGGTGTTTGTCGCCATCGCCATTTTCGGCATCTACTCCCTGATAAACCTCTCCATCAACCAACTTCCCGACATGGAGACCAACTTCATCATGGTGCTGACCAACTACCCCGGTGCCAGTGCGGAAGATATCGAGACCAATATCTCCAAGACTTTGGAGAACACCCTCAATGCCGTGCCCGACCTGAAGCACCTCTCCTCCACTTCACGTGAGAACACTTCGGTCATCTCAATGGAGTTTGAGAGCGGCATCGACATCGAGGAAGCCACCAACAACGTGCGCGACAAGTTGGACATGGTACGGAACTACTTGCCTGACGGCGCCACCAACCCTGTGATTTTCAAGTTCAACGCGGAAGACATGCCTATCATGCTGATCAGCGTGACGGCTAAAGAGAGCCTGCCCGCCTTGGAGAAAATCATCGACGACCGTATCACCACGCCTTTGGCCCGTGTGAGCGGTGTGGGTACGGTATCGGCCAGCGGCGCTCCCAAGCGTGAGATTCAAATCTATGTCGACCCCAACAAATTGGAAGCCTACAACCTGACCATCGAGTCGATTTCATCGACTTTAATGTATGAAAACCAAAATATCCCGTCGGGTTACATGGACATCGGCTCCAACACTTACAATTTGCGTGTCGAGAAGCAGTTCCGTTCCGCCAAGGAGATGGAAGACATCGTGGTAGGCTCACGCAACAACGCCCCAGTCTATCTTCGTGACGTGGCTCGTGTGGTCGACGGCCCCGAGGAGCGTTCGCAAGAGTCATACAGCAACGGCGTGCAAGGTGCCACCATCGTCATCCAAAAGCAGACCGATGCCAACGCCGTCAACGTCATCAAAGGCATCAAAAAACAGCTGGCCCAAATCGAGCCTACGCTACCTAGCGACGTCAAGGTGCAAATCATCGTAGATGGCTCCACCAGCATCATCAACTCCATCGGGAGTTTGCGCAGCACCATCTTCATCACCTTTATTTTGGTTATGCTCGTGGTGTTCATCTTCCTTGGCCGTTGGCGTGCCACTTTCATCATCGTCTTGGCCATCCCGATTTCGTTGCTCGCCTCTTTGATATACTTGTTTGCAACAGGAAACACGCTGAATATCATCTCAATGTCGGCATTATCCATAGCTATCGGTATGGTTGTGGACGATGCCATCGTGGTCTTGGAAAACATCACGACGCATATCGAACGAGGGTCGAAGCCAAAAGAGGCCGCCGTACACGCCACCCAAGAAGTACAGTTGTCCGTTATTGCCTCCACCTTGACCATGTTGGCCGTGTTCTTACCTTTGACCATGATCAAAGGAACGGCTGGCGTGATGTTCAAGCAGTTGGGTTGGATTGTCTCCATCATCATGATCGTCTCAACCTGTGGTGCATTGACTTTGGTACCGATGATGTGTTCGAAGATGCTTGTGATGAATCCCCATCAGAGCAAATTCCACAAGGCCATTTTCCGTCCCATCAACAAAGGCCTCGATGCCATCAGCAACGGTTATGCACGCCTCATCAATTGGGCTGTCAACCACCGCAAGCTGGTGTTTTTCAGCATGCTGGGCTTGTTTGTCATCTCTTTGGTGCTTCTCCTGCCCAATCTGAAGACCGAAATGATGCCAAAGGCTGACTCGGACCGTATCTCCATCAGCATTGAACTGCCCGTGGGTACCGGCCAAGAAGTCACTGGAGCCTTTGCCAAGGAACTCGCCGATGACTTCATGGCTATGCCTGAGGTCAAGATCTGTAACTACAGCTACGGACAAGCCGACTCCGACAACGCCTTCGCCTCGATGCGTAACAACGGCACGCACATCATCTCGTTCAACCTACGCATCGGCACCAAGACCGAACGACGCAAAGCGGGATTGCGTAACTCGACGGAAATCGCCGAAGAGATTCGTACCAAACTCAATGCCATCCCTCTCATCAAGAAAGCCAACGTCAACGAAGGCGGTGGTGGCATGGGTGGTATGAGCACAGTGCAAGTCGAAATCTACGGCTACGATTTCGGCACTACCGACCGCGTGGCCAACGAAATCGCACAAAAACTGCGTGACCGTGGCATCAAGCAGGTAATCGTGGGTCGCGACGACTACACGCCTGAATATCAAATCGACTTCGACCGTGAGAAGCTGGCCCTCAACGGCATGAACAGCTCCACCGCAGCCACCTACGTCAAAAACCGTATCAGTGGTTCGGTCACCTCATACTATCGTGAGGACGGCGACGAATACGACATCCGCGTACGTTACGCCCCTGAGTTCCGCACAAGTATCGAGGATATTGAAGACATCAAGATATACAACGGATACGGTCAGGCCGTGCGCGTTGGCGACCTTGGCACCGTCGTCGAAGCCTTGACCCCGCCCAACATCCAACGCAAAGACCGTGAGCGTATGGTCAGCGTGACCGCCGTTGTGGGTAAAGGCATGGTACTGAGTGATGTCGTTAAGATGGCTGAAGAAGTGATTGACGACACCGAGATTCCTTCCGAAATCATGACCAAGATTGCCGGTGATTACGAGACCCAACAGGAAATGTTCGGCGACCTAATCACCTTGCTCATCCTCATCATCATCTTGGTTTACATCGTGATGGCCGCACAGTTCGAAAACCTGATGAAACCTTTCGTCATCATGTTCTCCGTGCCGTTCACCTTCACAGGTGTGTTGCTCGGCTTGTGGGTCAACAATGCCGCTCTGGGCGTCATGTCATTGGTCGGTATCCTGATCCTGATGGGTATCGTCGTGAAGAACGGTATCGTACTCATCGACTACACCACGCTCTTGGAGGAACGCGGTGTTGAGGTTAAGGAAGCCACGGTAAAGGCTGCTCGTTCGCGTCTACGTCCTATCCTGATGACCACCTTGACCACCGTGCTCGGCATGATACCCATGGCCATCGGTCGCGGCGAAGGTGCAGAGATGTGGAACGGACTGGGTATTACCGTCGCATGGGGTTTGACCGTGTCGACGTTAATTACTTTGTTGTTGATTCCCGCATTGTATTGTTCCCTTGAGACACGTGCCGTGCGCCGCAAGAGACGCAAAGCCGAAGAGGCCTTAACTAAAACAGAAAACATCCGATAACCATGAAAGCGATACTCATCACATATAACCAAGCCTATTACGACGAAATCGCCAAGGTGCTGAACGACAATGGCACCAAGGGCTTCACGGAATGGAACGAGATCAAGGGCCACGGCAGCGAGACGGGCGATCCGCACTATGGCACCCATGCCTGGCCCACCTTGAACAATGCCATCATCAGCATCGTCGACGACGACAAGGTGGACGGTATCCTCAACCAATTGCACGAAAAAGACCTCAAGACCCCTGATTTGGGGCTGAGGGCTTTTTCGTGGAATATCGAGAAGATGATTTAAACTCCAATCTCATCCAATTCCAACCACCGCATTTCTTTCTCGTCCAGTAAATCCTTGATTTCCTGCAAGCGGTTGCCTATGGCTTGCAGTTTTTGGTAGTCTGTTTCGCTATTCAAAGCTTCGGTAAGGTTGGCTTTCTCTTGTTCAAGGGCTTCCATTTCTTGCGCAAGCATCTCATATTCTCGTTGCTCTTTAAAAGAACGCTTCACTTTTTCGCGCTGTTTCACAGACCGTGGTTCTTCTTTCTTCTGCGTCGACTTTTCTTTGCGTTCCTCACGCTGCTTGGCATCGAGATATTCCTTGTACTGGCTGTAGTTTCCCATGAAGCCTTTCACCATGCCATCGCCTTGGAACACGAAAAGCTGGTCCACGACCTGATCCATGAAGAAACGGTCGTGCGACACCACCAAGAGGCATCCTTTGTAGCCTTGCAAAAAGTCTTCAAGCTTCTGTAATGTCAATAGATCCAAGTCGTTGGTGGGCTCGTCGAGGATGAGGAAATTGGGATTCTGAACCAGAATGGTCAGCAGGTATAGCCTTCGTTTTTCGCCGCCGCTGAGCAAAGCAACGGGTTGGCGGTGCATCTTGTAAGGGAACATGAAATGCGCCAGAAGCTGGTCGGCAGTGTAGACCTTATCCTTCCCATAGTACATCACGTCCGCAATATCGCGGACCGTACTCAACACGGTCTTGCTTTCGTCGAACTGTATGCCTTCCTGACGGTAATAGCCGTAGGTCACAGTCTCACCTGTCTTCACCCGGCCACGGTCGGGCTGCATCGCGCCCGTGATGAGATTCAGGAAGGTGGACTTCCCTACCCCATTCTTACCAATCAATCCGATGCGCTCGCCACGCTTGAAGACATAATCGAAGTCCCTGAGTACGGTAACGTCGCCAAACGACTTCGACACATTGCTGAGTTCCAATATCTTGCCGCCCAATCGTTGCATTTGCAAACCAAACTCCAGACGTTCGTCCTGCTCTTGGTATTTCGAGCGGTCCTTCAGGTCATAAAACGCATCGATACGACTCTTCGACTTGCCAGTGCGGGCCTGTGGTGTGCTACGGATCCATTCCAACTCGCGTTTCAGCAGCTGACTGTTGCGTTCAGCCGTGGCGCGTTTCACTTCCTCCCGCTCGCGGCTCTTTCTGACATAATAGTCGAAGTTGCCGTTATGGGTGTACATCACGCCTTGGTAAAGCTCGAAAATCTTATTGCAAACCCTATCGAGGAAATAACGGTCGTGAGTTACCATGAGCAGCGTCATGCTCGACTGGGTAAGGAATTTCTCCAGCCATTCAACCATTTCCACATCGAGGTGGTTGGTGGGCTCGTCAAGGATAAGGAAATCTGGTTCATGAAGTAGCACCAAGGCCAAAGCCAGGCGTTTCACCTGTCCACCCGAGAGCTCGTCGACCACCTGGTCAAGGTTGGTGATAGCAAAACGAGTCAGATACTGCCTTGCTTTAAGATGCTGTTCTTCGCTGAGGTCAGCCAACAGATCCGAGATGCGCGTCCCTTCAGGATACACGGGCAGTTGCTCCAAGTAGCCGATTTTGATATCGTTGGCATAGGTGATGGTCCCCGAATCGGGCGACTCCTGCCCCACCAAGATCTTTAGCATCGTCGACTTGCCCGAGCCGTTGGTGGCAATCAGCGCTGTCTTGTCGCCTTTCTCAATGCCGAAGGTGACATCCTCGAACAGCGTCTTGATGCCATACGACTTGGATATCGCGTTGACCGACAAATAGTTCATTTCGCGAAGCGCTTGACGTATTCGATGGGATACTGCGATTTCTCTGATACCTGCTCCACCGTCATGCCCGACGCGAACAAACGCTTGATGACGGCATCCATAGGCTCTCCTACTTCGATGATATGGAAGTCGGGGTCATAGAAGCGGACAATGCGTTGACCCCACGCTGTTTCCTCCACGCCATGGACATATAGGATTTCGGAAAAGCCCCTCAGATAATCGATGAACTCATCAAAGTCCTCCTCTTCGAAGTAAAGCTCAGCATCATTGCCATTCCTGCGTACTTTCGCGTTATGGATCATCGACCTCCATTTCTTCATTTCTTGCAGGGCGAAGCCACCTTCGAATTGAACATTCTCACCAAAATGAAAGGCAACGCGGTCGCCAATCACCTCTTCATAGAAAGTGATGGCTTTTTCCATGTCGGTAACCGCCAGCAGCGGGCATTTGAATTTCAGCATAGTCGTTAGATTTGATACCGCAAAGATAAAAAAAGCCTCGCATCTGCAGATGCGAGGCCATATCTTTTATGAAAAAACGTTATTTCTTTTCCTTGGGCAGCACGGCAAACTTATAAATGCAGAGCTGATGGTATTCTTCTCCCGGTCTCAGGATCGGTTTGGGAGACAAGGCATCGCGGTTGATGGCATTGGGGAAAAATTGAGGTTCGAGAGCCAATCCTTCGCGAATGTTCATCGGCTTACCGCTCTTTCCTATGCCCTTGCCATCGAAGAAATTACCGCTGTAAAACTGAATGCCCACCTGATCGCTCCACACTTGCATCTCACGGCCGCTGGCAGGATCTGTCAGTGTGGCATTCAAAGCATAGACGTTGGGCTTGTTCTTGTCAATAATCCAGTTGTGGTCATATCCCTTGGCATTCTTAAGTTGTGCATCATCTTCAGCGATACGCTCACCGATACGGTGTTTCTCGCGGAAATCGAACGGGGTCGACTTGACACCTGAGAATTTGCCGTTGGTCACCAAATGCTCGTCGATGGTGGTCATATAACGAGAATTGATTTGCAGTTCATGGTCGAGGATGGTACCATTGCCCTCGCCCTTCAGGTTAAAGAAGGAATGATGGGAGAAGTTGCACAACGTTGGAGCATCGGTGGTGGCTGAATAACGAATCTGGAACTGGTTGTCTTTCGTCAACGTATAACTCATTGTCACATCGAGATTGCCGGGGAAACCGTCCTGTCCGTCAGGGAACAACGCATGCATTTGAATAACGCTATCATTGGTCGAAACCACATCCCACACCATCTTATCAGCACCGATCAGACCTCCATGGAGCGTGTTCTCACCATCGTTTTTGGGCAAAGTATATTGGACGCTATCAATTTTAAAGACACCGTCAGAAATACGATTGGCACAACGGCCCACCACGGCGCCTAAATAACGTTCACCTTCATTGTTCAAATACTTATCGATATGATCGTAGCCTAATACAATGTCTTCATAGCTACCGCGACGATCGGGCATCCAGAGGGCGACAACACGGCCACCATAGTTGGTCACCTGCATCGTCAGGAAACCGTTTTTAAGGGTATATAAAGACACTTTCTTACCTTCTACTTCCGTATTGAAGTTCTCGGCCGGGATCAATTTGACTTCTTTCTTACAACCAACTAATAATAAGGCAATTGCAAGAATCGATAACGCTTTTTTCATCTTTTTCGATTTCAAATCTGCTAGTTTCGAGCGGCAAAAATACAAAAACTCATTAAAACTACAAAATAGAATTTTACTTAGTTCTAACCACTCCTTGATAATCGACTTCCTTGTGACGACGCAAGAACTCAATCATCATCTCCTCGGAGGTCATGAACTGGCTCCGGCCTTCGTCGACACTCTCAATGTTAACCGTAGAAGCCATGTAACTGTTTATCGCCACTTTATAAATGGTGTTCTTCCCGAAACTACCTTTATCTGGATTGAGATACACATTGATGTGATCCCCGTTGTCATCCACCGAATAGGTCATCCCAGAGACATAGGACGGATATCCGCCGTTTTTCTTGTATGTGTTGACGACAAAACGTTTCAGCTGCTGCCCTGTCATCTGATAAACGACCACCTCATTGTTGAACGGATCGATGCTATACACGTCCTTTACCGTGATGGGGCCTTTCTTCAGGTGGTTAACACGTACGCCGCCTGTATTCTGGAAAGCGAAGTCGGCGCCGCTGATCTCTCGAAGAGCATCTGTTATCATGCATCCCAACTCCTCCGGGTTTTCAAATTTCGTCTTTGCAACAGCAATGGGCTCGTTCAAGGCGGGAGCGTCATTAAACTCATCGATCATCTTCTTGATTTCAGGCTTTTCTTTCCGCACCTTGTTGACATCCAACACAACAGCTTCCTCGCCGACAACACGATTGCCCTTCACCCACAACTTGACAAGCGTGGCATATTTGAGATGTGAGCCCGACTGGGTCACCAATACGCCATTCGTCTCCGTCGGATGCTCTATCAATGTATGGGAATGGCCGCCGATGATGGCATCAAGCCAAGGATTGGCTTGCGCGAGCTCCATGTCATCTTCAACGCCGCAATGCGAGAGCAAAATCACCACATCGTTCTGATCATTAAGATAACGATACTGTGGCAACACCTCATGGGCACGTTTGAAGCTCACCTGGGTGAGGTTCTTGGGATGCGCCCCAGGAATACCGTCATGGCGGACCTCAATCATACCCACCACTGCCATCTTCACGCCTTGATGCTCAAAAGCGACATATGGCTTAATATCCAGATTGACGCTCTCCGGAATGAAGACATTGGCACAAAGGAAAGGGAAACGGGCCCGCTTGATGTCGTTCCGCAGGTTGTCGACATCGGCATCCCATTCATGGTTACCCACGGCACACAGGTCGAAGCCCACCTCATTCATCAGCGTAATCATGGGATAGTTGACAGGATCGTATTGGTCGTTGACGGGATTGCCCGTGCGATTGTCGCCCGCCGAAAACAGCAATAAGTTGGGATAAACCGCTCTCAGGCTATCTACCATAGCGGCGAACTTGGGGAACATATCAATGTTGGCATGCATGTCATTCACAGCCAGAATGTCAATTTCCGTCCCTTCAGTAACGACGGCTGTTTCGCTTTGCCGCTGACCCTTATCCTCCCGCTGGTAACGATACGTCAGAAAAAAGACTAAAGCCAACAACGCCAAAATCCATAACAGTTTCTTACTCTTCATAGTTCAATGCTGAATTTATTATCGGCAAAAATAGGAAAAAGTTTTATCTTTGCCGCATCATGGCAAAGAAAAGGAAGAACGATTATCCAAGTGGTACACGGACAAGCTGGAAGGTCGTAATCACATACACCTTCGTCATAGCCCTATGTGCCGCCTTGTTCTACTATATCTTCAACCTGCGCAGCACCATCGAAAGCCAACGTTCCAACATCAACTCGCAACATGCAGCTCTCCAATGGGCCAACCGCTTCACCAAAAACGTGCACGAAGCCCAATCCGCCGCCAACCTATACGCTTTCACCAAGCAAACCCGATACAAGCGACGCTTCAACGAAGCCAAGAAACTGATCTCAGCACAAGTCGACTCCATCGTGATGATAGAAATCAATGAAGACAACAAGACGATGGTGAAAGAAATCGACGGCCTCATCAAAAGCAAAGGAAGCATCAGTAATGAGCTGTCAAAGCAATTCCACGACTTCAACCCTTTGGCAGAGTTTGACCGCACTATCGACGACTATATGCCCCCCGAGCCCGAAGAGGAGATCGTAGTCACCAAGATATCCAAAGACACCATTATCCACGTACCTCGTAACCAGAAGAAAGGCTTTTGGCGGCGTATTGGCAACGTTTTCAACCCTACTGAAGAAGACAGCATCGTTCACGTATCCATCGAAAGCACCGACACACTTCACATTCTGCGACCATCCAACGACTCTCTGACCATCCTGGCAGACCTACGACTGCTTTCCGACCAAGCCAAGGCTGAGTATTGGAACAAAATCAAAGAATACGAGAGCAAGACCCAGGAGCTTGTCAGGGCCGACAACCAACTCTCGGAACAGATCTCCAACCTGCTCATCCATCTCAACCAAGAGATCCTGGATTCTACCATTGCCGAAATCGAGAAAAGCGAAGCTTCCATCAAGGAGAACATCCGCACTTCCATCCTCATCGGCGCCATCACCTTGTTCCTGATAGTAATATTCATCATATTGATTATCAGCGACGTAAATAAAGGACACCGCGCCCGTCAAGCTGCAGAAGAAGCCAAGAAAAAAACCGAGGAGATCATGGAAAGCCGTCACAAGCTGTTGCTGTCGGTATCGCATGACATCAAAACCCCATTGAGTTCGATCCTTGGCAATGTGGAACTCATGGACAAGACTGGCAACGAAAAAGAATTCAGTTCGATACAGCAATCCGCCGACCACATCCTCAACCTGTTGAACAACTTGCTCGAGTACTCCAGCTTGGAACAAGGCAAACTACAAATCCGCAATGAGTCATTCAACCTAAGACAAATCTGCGACGAAACCGCCGAGATGTTCCGACCCATCGCCAAACACAAAAACCTAGACTTTGTCTATGAGCCAGACATGGAAGAAGATTCCTTCATCCTATCTGACCGATTGAAGATCAAGCAGATACTAAGCAATATCATCTCCAACGGCATCAAATACACCTTGGAAGGAAGCGTTCGCTTCAAAGCCCGCACTGGGCGCAATCTGGTGGTTTTCGACATCACCGATACAGGTGTGGGTATTCCGCCAGACAAACTTGAAGATGTCTTCAAACCATTTGTGCGCATCGAGACCTATAACCAATTTGCCGAAGGTAGTGGTTATGGTATGTCCGTGGTAAAAGGTCTTGTCGACCTCCTTGGTGGTGAGATCCACATCGAATCCGAAGTAGGCAAAGGCACCCACTTCGAGGTCAGAATACCCGTTGGTAACGTAGAAAAACCTATTGAAGAAGACGGTGAAGTAAATAGTGACAAGAAGAAGAGCCTCAATATCTTAGTCATTGACGATGATAATACATTACTGTCCGTCATCGACACCATGCTGCGCCGCCTTGGCCATCAAGCCATAGCTTGCAGGTCGAAGAACGACATCGAAAGCGCCATAGCGCAAATCCATGACTATGACTACGTTCTTACCGACCGCGAGATGGGCGCTTTGACTGGCAACGATATCCTGCATCTGTTCAAGGAAGCCGACCCTGACAAACCCGTCATCTTGATGACCGCTCGCATCGAATACTCCAACGAAATCGCCAAGGAAGAAGGCTTTGACGGATTCCTGCAAAAACCATTCAACCTCAAGCAACTCGAAAGCCTTTTCGGCAGCGTTGCCGTGGCAGAATCGGAACAGGAAATCGCTTTCCCTGACTTCCCCAGTTTCAGCGAGATGATGGGCAACGACCGTCCTTCCATGACCGATATTCTCAGCGTCTTTGTAAAATCGACCTCTGACGACTTGATGACCATGAACGCACTGATTGAAGCTTCCGACTTCATTGAGATGCAGGCACTCTGCCACAAGATGTTGCCCATGTTTACCCAATTGGAACGCGACACCACCTTCCTGTCGAAGATGAATGGCATGCGCGGCAAGGGCGACACAGAGGAAAGCTATCCGAATTGGAAAGAAGATGCCATACAATTCATGAGCCAGGCGGATGAATTGCTTGATTTGTTGGCAGAAAAATATGGAATTGAATAAGCTTAAAGCTCTATTCCATAGAGATGCATCTTATTGTATAAAGTCTTACGGTCGATTTGCAGCAACTTGGCTGCAACGGTCTTGTTGCCCCTAGCCTTCTGCAAGGCGGCTTCGATTTGTTCTTTCTCGTGGTCAGGACGCAAAGCCCAATCGTCTTCTTCGGCAACCACAGACACTCTTTTAAGCGGCATGGTGAACACCGGCAGGTCGTCCAACTCAATGTTTTCGCCCTCGGCGAAGAGCACGCAACGACGAACCACATTGCGTAGTTCGCGGAGGTTGCCGTTCCATTTTTGCGACTTCAAACGCTCCAAGGCTGCCTCGTCGATGCCTTTCACGTTCTTTCCAAGTTCGTCGTTGGCCTGGTTGATGAAAAAGGTCGTAAGCTCCTCGAAATCCTCTAGGCGATCGCGCAGGGGTGGCACCTCGATGGCAAACTCGTTGATACGATGGTAAAGATCCTGACGGAAACGGCCCTCTTCGATGGCCTGTTCGAGGTTTTCGTTGGTTGCCGCTATGATACGCACGTCGACATGGATGTCGGTGGCAGAGCCCACCGGACGCACCTTCTGCTCTTGTAAGGCTCGAAGCAACTGCATCTGGACCTCATAAGGCAGGTTGCCAACCTCATCGAGAAACACCGTGCCGCCCTTGGCTTGTTCGAAGACCCCTTTCTTGTCGGCAATAGCCGAAGTGAAAGAGCCTTTCAAATGGCCAAACAATTCACTAGGAGCCAGCTCTTTTGACAAGCTTCCACAGTCAACGGGGATAAACGGGCCTTCTTTATTGAGGCTGTGGTCATGGATCATACGGGCGATGTACTCTTTACCGGTACCGCTTTCTCCCAATATCAGAACAGAGAACTTGGTGGGGGCCACCAATTCCACGTGTTTGTAAAGGCGCTGCATCACCGGGCTGTTGCCTTTCACCCAGCGTTTTTGAGGAGGGGCGAAGGCTTCCGTTGACTCTTCGTCTGTAGAAGCCAAGGCTGCCGAGATCTTTTCTTCCAAGACACTTGGGTTGATGGGTTTCTTCAAGTAGTCGAAAGCACCCAGTTTCATTGCCGATACTGCCGTCTGCACTTCAGCATAGCCTGTCATCACAATGATCGGGATTTTACTCTTCATCTTCTCCCTCACCCAGGTCATCAGCAGGATACCATCGCCATCGGGCAAGCGCAAATCGGTAAGGATCAGGCTATAGTCGCCCGTGCCCAGCTCCGTCTTGGCCTGCTCGTAATGAGTGGACAGCACCGCCTCATAGCCGTTCTTGTTCAGCCAAGTCTTGATCATCAAGCCAAAAGAGGCATCGTCCTCAACGATGAGTATCTTGGTATTCATGACTGCAAAAATAGAACAATTTTCAATGAATCACAAAAAAATAACATGAAAAAAGCCTCACAACGGGGAGAAGTGAGGCTATTTCAAAAAATTGAAAACGAGCAGAAATTTATTTGATGGAAACAACCAAATAATTTGAGATACTCCAGAAAGCATCCTTGTCGAGAATGTTAAGCACCAAGGCGCCGTCTTCATTCTCGGTGATATTATAGCTGCTTTCGGGGTGTGTTGTCATGATATTTGCTTTTTTGGTATTCAACGGGATGGTGGTCAGTTGACGTTTGTCAGCTTGCATGAACTGTTGCTTGTCGAGACCTTCCTTAGAGAGTGCACTGCTTTGGAAGAGGCCGCCCTTGGTGACGATGCCCTTGTCCTTCAGCACCTGCAAGGTGGCGATGCTCACCCATACCGTGTTCAATGCAGCATCTTGGTTTTGAATGGTCTCCTGTTGCACAGCGTTTTGGACATTCAGGTTTTCGATATTGTCGTTCAACGAAGTGATGTTTTCGTTCATTTCCGAGACCTGTGTGTTCAATTCCTCAATCTGATTACGGCTTTGCTGCAACTCATTCTTCAAAGAGGTAATGTAATTATCTTTCTCTTCCAGTTGGGTCTTCAGGCGATTCACGGTCTGGGCCAAAGCCTTCGACTTGGAACCTTGCTCGGCCAGGCTCTTCTCAAGATCGTTGATCTTGGCCTTGTTTTCTTCCAAGGTCTGCTGAATGGCATTGATTTGTGAAACAGCCTTGTTGGTGTTGCCCTCTTGGTTCTCAACCATGATGATGTTTTCGGCGGCACGCACCGACTCAAGCGCATTCTCAATTTCGTTGATGGTGTTCAAGGCATCATCGAAGCCTCCCTTGGCAGCGACAGCTTCCGTATATAAGGAATCACGCTCGGCCAAAAGGGTTTGATACTTTTCCGACCTTTCCACATCACAAGATGCGAAGGCAATAACCAATAAAGACAGGGATAATAAAGCGATTCTACGTTGCATGATGATTCATTTTTTAAAGCAGTAATTCTTCATGCAGAATCCATGCCGAAATAGCATGGTGTATTTATCATATTATATATCAATCAATTATAATTTTTTCCACAATTATTACTAGTGTGGAAAATTGTGGAATTCTACATTTCGTTTTGTGTTTTGTGGAAAGATGTGGAGCCTAAAGATAGATGAAACCCGTGGATTTGTGCCTGGGCAATGGGAATATGGATGTGCTTGGGTCGAGGTGCACATGCTTTGCTTTCAATTGCTTGTAAAGACACTGCAGAGCCAGCTCTGGCGTGTTGTTGTTCTCGCTCAGGTGGCACAACATGATGTTCTTAATGAGAGGATGGTAGATCTCTGCAACAAACCGGGCCGATTCCACATTGCTAAGATGTCCGAAAGGCCCCGAGATGCGTTGCTTCAAAATAAAGGGGTACGAGCCCTTTTCCAACATTTCCACGTCATAGTTCGACTCGATGACGATATTCTCCGCCTTACGGATCTGGTCCTTCACCACCTTGTCCAACATCCCGATATCTGTGGCAATCGTCAACGTATGACCCTCATATTCAAAATAATAACCCATAGCTCCACGCCCGTCATGCATCACGGGAAACGGCTTGATGTGGATGCCGCAGATCTCGAGATCCTGCATCGGCTCTATCTCATGAAACAGCGCTACATCCACGAGTTGCGTGGCGCGTCCTTCCCTGATTCCCTGAAGGCAGTCGGAATGGGCATAAATTGGAATGGGCCTCTGTTTTGTAAGCGCCTCAAGGCCTTTCACATGGTCGATATGGTCGTGGGTGATCAAAATCGCCTTGATATTGGAAAGCGGTAAGTCATTTTTGGTCAGGTACTTAAGAACATATTTCGCACTGATGCCCACGTCGACAAGCAGGCCTTCATCCTGTTTCCCCACATAATAGCAGTTACCGCTACTGCCAGAGGCAAAGCTGCAGAAAACAAAGGGAGAAAGACAGGAAAACAAGTCCATACCGAATCAATTTGGTCGCAAAAGTAATTATTTATTCGTTTTTTCTTTAATTTTGTGTGCCAAATTTATCAACGATGGAAAACACTTTTGACCCCAATGCAGCCGCCGTCGCCGATTCAGGCATCTACGGCCTTCCTTGCTCTGCCGAAGAGGCACAAATCATCATCATACCCGTCGAATGGGAGCTCACCACGAGCTACAACCGTGGAACCGTAGACGGACCTGAAACCGTCAGGGAGGCCTCCTTGCAGGTCGACCTCTGCCATCACGACTACCCCGACCTCTGGCAGAAAGGCATATGGATGGATGAGTTTCCGACCGAGCTCCGCGAGCTCCACGATAAGATGGCACCCATCAGCGACGACATCATCAACGCGTTGTATGAAGGCACCGTCGACGACGACCCGAAGGCCTACGCGATGATGTATGAGATGATTGAAGATGCCACCGAGAAAAAGAACGCTTGGCTGCGCGAACGCATCGCCTACTGGAGGGCGCAAGGCAAGGTGGTCGGCCTGTTGGGCGGCGACCACAGCTGTCCCCTCGCCTACCATCAATACCTTAATTCTATCGGGATGGAATACGGCATCCTGCATGCCGACGCCCACTGCGACCTGCGCGAGGCTTTCGAAGGATTCAAATACTCGCATGCTTCCATCTTCTACAATACGTTGAAATTCAACAATGTGAAGAAGCTTGTGCAAGTCGGCATCCGCGACTACTGCCATCAGGAGAAGGCTTTGGCCGAGAGCCAACCCAATAGGATAAAGATCTTCTTCGACCGCGACTGCCGCCGCCGCATGTACGAAGGTGCGACATGGAAAAGCATTGTAGACGAGATGGTGGCTGCCTTGCCTAACAAGGTATACCTCTCCATCGACATCGACGCCCTCGACCCGAAGCTCTGCCCCAACACGGGCACGCCCGTGCCGGGAGGCCTAGAGTATGAGGAACTGATGTATCTCCTCAACCGCATCCGCGAGGCTGGCAAGGACATCATCGGCTTCGACCTCTGCGAGGTTTCGCCCTCACCCGAAAGCGGAGAGTGGGAC
This sequence comes from Candidatus Limimorpha sp., assembly GCA_045117495.1. Lineage (GTDB taxonomy): Bacteria > Bacteroidota > Bacteroidia > Bacteroidales > F082 > Limimorpha. The sequence goes on from JBGUNT010000013.1 coordinate 16,594, forward strand.
GGCAACGTCGGCGCTCGCGTCTTATTCCACCTCTGTGGGGTGGCGTCAAAACCCTAATCCTTGATCTGCAGCAACACCTTCGGCCTCAAAACCGATACACCAGAATTCCTTTCAGCATCCAATCGTGGAAGACGCCGCGGAATCCGATGTCATCCACGTAATCAGGCACATTCAGCTGGCTGACATCAACAACATCACGACTACGGAAATAAAAGCGGTTGTAGGTAAACTGCGTCGAAAAGAAAAAACGGTCCCAAGTCAAGCTGGCAGCTGCGCTACCGATATAGTTAGGCATGGGGTAGCACCACACTTTTGAGACCCTGTCCCCCGTATGGTGGCCTTCCACATCGTATGCATAAGAGGTGGTCTTCAGATAGTTGGCTAAAGTAATCACCGGCATAGCCGTCAAGTTGAGGGTGACATTACGCAGCCCTTGGTCGCGCAAACCCATCGGATCTTTATGCCATAAAACGAAATTGGCCGAGTAGCCGCCACCTACCGAGGCCTGTAAGGTGGAGAAGCAGTCAAGAAGGTTATAGGTGTCAAGAGCTGCCTCGGGGCTGTTGTACAAGCTGCCTTGCATATAACGTGCGGTGACCAGCCACGAGCCCGCCGTGTGACGTTGAACCAGCCCTATCTTATAAGCCGCCGGATAGGCGAAGCGTTTGTTATTGAAGACATAGTAACCGTCGACGGTGATATTCTTCAGCAAGGCGTTTTCTTCTGTGGTCCATTGGTCTTCCCAATAGTCAGGGCTCCCAGCCTCTCCTATCACTATGCCTGTGGTAAAAGGATTGCTAATACTAAAATATTCGACGTGTACACCCCATGACTTCCCCTTCACGTTCAGACCCAAGGAACGTTTCTTTTGGGCACTTCGTGGACCCACCTCCAGGCCATAGCCAAAACCTACATTGCCGTAGCCCAAGTCAAGGCCGACTTTCTTGCACAGATCCTCCGAGAGGCTATAAGTCGACACACAAGGCAAGATGGTGCCGTCAGCGTATTTCACTTTGAAATTGACATCCACGTCGAATCCCGCTTTCTGTGCTGTGCTGAACAAACCCAATGAAAAGCACGCCTTAGGCTGATAAACGAATGCCGTATCGACCACGGCAGGCTTGGTCAGGAAGGCGTTGACCTTATTCCAAAACCCTACCTCTTGAGCATGTGTCGTGATAGCGACAAACAGGAAAACAACAGCTAGAAGCTTCTTCATACTTTAAACTATCTTCAATGGTGATTGCAAAAATACGTTTTTTATTAGGTGGAGAAGAAAAGAAATCAAAAGAATCCTTATCTTTGCCCCAAAATTGACCGCGTTGGAATGTTTTGCGTACAGCGCAGTCGCTATACCGATTTCAAACCCATTTAACCAATGGCACTGAACAACCTTTTTACTGGAAGAAGCAGCCGCGAGAAGCACTTCTTCCCCACCTACGCCAAGCAGGCGGAGACGGCACAGGTTGCCGCCAAATACCTCAAGGAACTGGTCAAGAGCGACGACCCCGAGGAACGCAAGCTGCTCACCCGCATGATCAAGAAACAGGAGACCACCGGCGACGAGCTGCTGCGTGAGTTCTACATCGAGCTTAACGAGGCTTTCGTCACTCCCTTCGACCGCGAGGACATGAATGCCCTCGCCATGGACCTCGACAAGTTCCTCGACTTCATCAACCACTCGGCCAAGACCATCTTGATGTACAACCCCAAGAAGATCGACAAGCAGATCAAGGAGATCGTGGATAACATCCATGAGGATGCCACCATCATCATGCAGGTGTTCGGCATGCTCGACGACCTCGGGAAAAACCATCAGCAGATCAACGACATGTGCCAGAAGGTCACCCTTATCGAGCACGCCGTCGACGACATCTATGGCGACTACATCTCCTACCTCTTCGAGAACGAGAAGGATGAGATTGAGTTGCTGAAATACAAGGAAATCGCCCAGGTGGTGGAAGACACCACCGACCGCGCCAAAGAGGTGACTGGCACCGTTAAAAGTCTTTTAATAAAAGAATCGTGATGAACCTCTTGACCATAGCCATCATTCTCTCCATCGTCCTTGCCTTCATCTTCACCTTCCTGAACGGCATGAACGATGCAGCCAACTCCATCTCGACCATCATCGCCACCAAGGTGATGACACCCGTTCAGGCCATCCTTTGGGCCTCGTTCTGGGAGTTCATGGCCTTTATTTTCATCCGGTTGATCCTCAACCAGCAGTTTGCCGTGGGTAACACCATGGCCAACTTCGCCGACCAGAGTGTCATCGACCCCTACCTCATCCTGTCGGCCCTCGTCGGCGCCGCCATCTGGGTGGCCATCTGCACCAAGAGCGGCATGCCCATCTCTACCTCGCACGCCCTCATCGGCGGCATCATAGGTGCGGCTTGGTTCGTCAACGGCAGCAACGTGTTGCATATGACGCCCATCATCGTCACCCTCGCCTTCATCGTCCTCTCCCCGCTCATCGGCTTGTTCCTGGGTTTCTTCCTCGAATGCATCTTCCTGAGGATCTTCAAGAACAGCCCGCGTAAGAGGGTCGACAAGATCTTCAAGGTGCTGCAGCACTTCTCCACGGCGGCCTTCTGCATCGGTCACGGCTCCAACGATGCGCCTAAGACCATGGGAATCATCGCTGTGCTGATGGCCAGCGTGTTCACCACGAAAGGCGTCAGCCCCGAGATGCAGACTTTCATTGGCAACTTCTACGACAGCAGCCAAGGCTTCCACATCCCTGACATCCTCGCCGTCGTCTGTTATATCATCATGTCGTTAGGCATCCTCATCGGCGGCAAGAACGTCATCAAGACCATGGGCGGCGGCTTAGCCAAGATCACGCCCGTGCGTGGCTTCTCTGCCGAGTTTGCCGGTGCCACCACCCTCATCGCCACCTCCTTCCTCGGCATCCCCGTCAGCACGACGCACACCATCACCGGCGGCGTCATCGGCGTGGGCCTCACCGACGGCATGAAGTCGGTGAAATGGGTCACCGCCAAGCGCATCATCCTGTCGTGGATCCTCACCATCCCCGTGCCACTCGTCATCGGCGGCATCTTGAACCTGTTGTTTCACCTCTTAGTCAAGTAATGCCATGAGTCTCAACAGTTTCTTCCAGTTTTTCGTACCCAAGGAAAAGAAGTTCTACCCGCTCTACCAGCAGCAGGCAGCATACATCGACAAGGCCGCCACGCTTTTGAGGCAGATGCTCTTGGAGACCGATCTCGACCAGCTCGAGGCCTTGAGAAAAGACATCAAGGTCTGTGAGACCGAAGGCGACAAGGTGCTGCGCGACTTCTACAGCCAGCTCTTCGCCACCGTGCTCACCCCATTCGACCGCGACGACGTCCACGAACTCGCCGAGATGATGGACACCTTCCTCGACCGCATCGACGACTCGGCCAACATTATCCTCACACGACGTTTTCTCGCTGTGGATGAAGACCTCACCACCATGGCGGAGAACATCATGTTTGCCGCCGAGAACCTTAACCTCATCATCCGCGACCTGCCACAGCTCTACGACAAGCGCAAGGAGATCGCCCGCCTCTGCCACGAGATCAAGACCCTTGAACACGACAACGACGAACTCTACGGCAGCTGCATCAGCAAGCTGTTCCAAAAAGACTACACCCTCACCGAGATCATCAAGCGCAAGGACTTGGTGCAGGTGCTTGAAAACACCACCAATTCGGTTAAGTATATTTCGGATAAAATTAGGAGTATTATTAGTAAATTGTAATTGGCTGTTAGCCGTTAGCTATTAGCTATTAGCACGGCTTACAGCCAAGTTTAAAGTAAAGAGTTCTATATGAGAGATTTTCATAATTATAAGGTCTGGGAGAAAGGACATCAATTTGCGCTCTGCATTTATAAAAAGACCAAGTCCTTTCCTAAAGATGAACTATTTGGCATCACCTCTCAACTTAGAAGAGCTGCAACTTCCATCCCTATTAATATTGCAGAAGGTTGCGGCAGAAGAAGCGACTCAGAATTTGCCCATTTCCTAAATATTGCAGCTGGTTCTGCGTCTGAAGTCGAAGAAGAATTACTGCTTTCACATGATTTAGATTATATAGATAAAACTTCATACCAAAAGCTCGATAAAGAAGTAAATGACATTAAAGCCATGTTAAACAAGTTAATCGAAACATTACACTAAATATTGGCTATTAGCCGCTAGCTGTTAGCTATTAGCCTGGCAGCAAACAAGCTAACAGCTAATAGCTAATAGCTAATAGCTAATAGCCCAAAAAACAAATCACCATGAGACAAATCATCAACAGCCTGTTAGACAACGACCTCTACACCTTCAGCGTATGCTACGCCTACTTACAGAAATTTCCCCGCGCCATCGGCCAATACACCTTCGTCGACCGCAACAACACGGTCTATCCCGAAGGCTTCGCCGAAAAACTGAGGGAACAATTCGACAGCTACGCCAACCTTCGCATCACCGAGGAGGAAGTACAGTTCATGAAACGGAAATGCTATTACTTCCCCCTATGGTTCTTCACTTTCCTAAGAGGTTTCCACATGAAGCCCTCAGAAGTCGAGGTGAGCCAAGACGAGGAAGGTCATCTCCACATCCAGGTGACAGGTCTGCTGTGGCGCACCGTCTTTTGGGAGATGCCTATTCTGGCCACGGTCTCCGAATTGATGCATGAGCTGAAAGGTGAGTTTGAAACATACGATGCCGAGAAGGAATACCAAAAATCCTACGCCAAAGGCATCCGTCTCATCGGCAATGGCGTCAAGTTCAGCGACTTCGGGACGCGCCGTCGTTTCTCCTTCGAGCATCAGGACCTCGTCATCCGCAGCTTCATCGAGGCGCAAAAACAGTTCACCAAGACTTGTTTCGTGGGTACCTCCAACGTGCTGCTGGCCATGAAGTACGACCTCACCCCCATCGGCACCATGAGCCATCAGTTCATCGAGACCTGCTCGCTCTACGGCTACAACGAGGCCAACTACCTCGCCATGGACTACTGGCAAGACGTTTATGCCGGCAGCTTGGGTGTGTTCTTGTATGACACCTACACACGCAAGGCCTTCTTCCAAAACTTCACCCAACTGCACGCCAAGTTGTTTGACGGCCTGCGTGTCGACAGCGGCGACAACTACGAAGCCTTGGAGGAAATCATCGAGAAATACAAGGAACTCGGCGTCGACCCAGCGCAGAAGTCCATCATCTTCAGCAACGGCTTGAACGTGGACGAGGCCATCGCCATCCACGAGGCGGTCGCAGGCCGCATGCAAGACTCCTTCGGCATCGGCACCCACCTCACCTGCGACGTCGACAACGTGAAAGCCATGAACATCGTGGTGAAACTCACGGCGGCCAAGATCACCGAGAAACGTACCTGGAAGAAGGTGGTCAAGCTCAGCGACGACCTCGGCAAGTACACTGGCGACCCAGGCGAGATCGAGATCTGCAAGAAGACGCTGGAAATCAGTTGAGAGTTGAATGTTTAGAGTTTAGAGAAAAAGCAGGCTGCCATTTGACAACCTGCTTTTTCGTTAGTCTGCTTTCTGGAATCAATAGTGAGAATCTAAGAGCTTGCACATTTATACTTTACCTGCTTTCCTCATAGATCATTTACCATCCTCAGTAGGAAGAAGAGTTTGTTTTTCTTGTCATGATAACGGGTTTTAGCAATAGAGGAGTATGGGGAATATTATTAGTCTGATTATTAGTCTGATTATTGGTCAAAACACCGACCTTTTTCTATATTAAACTAAGTTAGCAACCATTTCCATGCAGGAATCACTTCTATGGATTGGCCGTTGCCGATTTCGATTAAGGATTCTTCGTCATAGGTCACAATCACCATCCTGTCCAAATGCTGGTAGGCATTCAGTTTCTTAAGTGCTTCCACTTCACGAGTGTATGTATCTTGGGCATCCTCAGCCATAATGGAATATGACGCCTGTATGGCATACGACTCTTCGGGGATATAGAAGTCGACTTCGACTGCCTTGTTGTAAAAGAACAATTGCTCTCCAAACTTTCTGTGAAGATGAATGGCGCACACATTCTCCAATAGGGCACCTTCACCACCGGAGAGGAAGATACTTAGCAGGCCGTTGTCGACGAAATAGTGCTTCTTCACGGTTTCCTTCTCTACGAACTTTGAGGCATAGTTCTCCAACGAAAACAACAAGCAGGCGTCTTTAGCATATTTCACATAATCGATGACGGAAGCTGTCGATGTGCTCACGCCAGTAGCTTTAACCAGATTGGCAATCCTTGTAAAAGAAACAGGCTGCATGACACTCTCAGCCATCCGTTTGAAGGCCAGCCTTAAAGCCAATTCATTCTTGACCTTGTTGCGTTGGATGATGTCACCAAGCAGAATCTTTTCATACAAGTCGTTCAACCAATGTCGTTTGTTGCGGTAAAGCAACAGTTCGGGAAAACCTCCCCAGCTCAAATACTGAGCAAATGACCGTTGCACCACAGCACGTTCGCGGCCATACTGCCACTCAGAAGACAATATGATACCTTGTGCTTCCAGAAACTCTTGGAAAGAATAAGGATAGACAGTCTCGTCAAGATATCGTCCTCCCAATATAGTTTGAATGTCTCGGCTGAGCATCTTGGCATTGCTTCCCGTGATGAAAACCTGAAACTTCCTGTTAGCCAACCTTCGCGCAAAATGCTCCCATCCGTCCACATTCTGTATCTCGTCAAAAAACAGGATGGGCTTTTGAGGATGGACAGACTGATAGGCTTGAATGATTAAGTCGAAATCATCCGAGGTCATCCCCGCCAACCGCTCATCATCGAAATCAATGTACACCATGTCCTCAACTTGATGGCCTCCAGCTAGTAGTTGCTTGGCACGTTTGTATAGCATATAGGATTTCCCTGCTTGTCGGACACCCACAAGCACATATCTTCCTTGTTCCTCAAACTCATAAGGCCGGTCATAGAGTACCACGTCCCTGATTTCCTCTTGCCCTTCCTTGATCAACGTTCGGAATATTTCTTTTGTAATGGCCATAATGATTCTATTTTTTTCAGTGCAAAAATACAAATTTGTTTATTATCGTCAAACAATTATTGAAATTTTTGTTTAATGACACCAAACAAATATATGATACAAGAAAGAGAAAAGAATCTGCTCTATACACCTTTTCAAGAGATAAACAAGGTGAATTCTCCACCTTTTCAAGGGATAATCGGGGGCAAGGACTCAAAAAAAATACTATTATGTCCCGATTATTTGATAAAAGCAGGACAAGTTTCCATATTCCAAAATAGTTTTGCGGTGCAAATACACATTTTTCACCGCAAATTTGAAGCGCAAATGAAAATTTTTCGCTGGGAAACAGCTGATTTTTGTGAGATCACCGAGAAACGTACATGGAAGAAGGTGGTCAAGCACAGCGACGACACCGGCAAGTACACCGGCGACCCAGGCGAGATTGTGATCTGCAAGAAGACATTGGAGATAGAGTGAGCTACACTGAACCGGATTTCAATTAACTAAATCATAATCAAGTTAAGCACCTTCCACTATCCAAAAAGCACTGCCTTCACACGCGATGCCCGCTCGCGGAGGAACATAATGATTCGCCACCTGAGGATGGTGGTGGTAGCTGCATTATAGGCAATAGCATCTAGGTCATTGCGTTTGGCCATATAGAGAGACCGTCTGTTGTGGAACTCTTGCGAGATGATAGTCAGCGTATCAACTCCGAAAACCTCTTTTGCCCTCACAATGGATTCGATGGTATGGAACCCCTGTCCGTCAAGGATGAGTATGCTGTCGGGCACGCCCCTGACGGCCAGCGCATCGCGCATAGCCTGAGGCTCGTCATAATTGGGGCCCCTCTTGGCTCCGCTGATGATGAAGCGGTCTACTTTCTCAGCTTCATACAATGCCACCGCCGCATCAATGCGATGGTTATAGAACATATTGACGCCTCCTCTGCGCCCCTTGGGGTTGGTCCCCAGCAGCAGCCCCACCTCTCTGTGTGGAATCTCATCCACATCAGAATACACGCGCCCTTTTGAGGCGCTGTTCACGGCGAGTTCACAACCCGCGACAACAGCAAGTCCCGATACTATTATCGCAACTAAGACCCAGAAGGCTCGTTTTGTTTTCTTCGTTTTGAGCATCAGAGGTATATGAATTTGTCTCTTATAAACGCTGGTTTTTCTTTCGTATTATTTGCTAACGCATTAGAGTGCCATCATTGGTATCACCACCTCGTCGCTTTTATGTAGAATGTTTTTGAATCTCTTTTAATATGAATTGAAAATCCAATGTCATCCTTTTTCGATTCACCTTTTGGAGCTTCTAATCCGTTCCCCCAGATGGCACTATAGCTATACTCCCCTGGCTCAAAGCAATCGAAATGCTCATTGAGCTTTTTATAGAACTCCTCATCGGGCATCTTATTGAATTCCAACGTAAAGTCATACCCATGTTCAGGAAAACGACTGAAACACTTCCTATATTCACCTCGGTCAACCACTTTATATTTAGGAAACTCTACACCGGTAATGTTCTCAACCACCCTGCGTTTGACAAAATGATGCTGCATATAATGCTCCGAATAGTACATATAACCAAAGATTGCGACCACAGCCATAACAAACAACATCATCGGAGAGAACACAAAAAGCAAAATCCGCAGCCATTTCGGCAGCAGCTTCCACCGACCATCAAGAATGAGTAGCAGCGGTGATAGCGTCAGCCATGAAACAGCTAGTGTCGTTCCTTTAAGAATGCTCGTTTTCGATTTGTTCATCATCATAATCCCTGACCTTCTTTATCGTTAAGCATCTTTACCGCTCTCTCAGCCGCTACCTCATTAAGTCCCTGCACAGGATCCACAACCACCAACCTCGACAGCTGGTGCTCGTTGAAGTTACCCGCATCAATATCATCCAAAATTACATACTGACATTCCTCGTCACATTCTTTCAGCCAAAGGTCTATCTCATCGCCTCGATTCCTGCATTCCAAGGTGTAGGGCGTAGTGCCAATCACCTCGCCCGGCAAACTTCTTTTCTCCCACATGTCAAGCAGCTCCTCGAAAGACAAAAGGTCCTTCCAAGAAGACGACACCACAATCTTGGCGCCCGTCTTGCCGATGATTTGCTTAAGGTTCCAAACGCATTCCGGGTCGAAGACCGTCCCATACGCATCGACGCTGGGATGTCCCGAAATCCTAAGCATGAGTTCGTAACGTGCGGTGTCCATCACACCATCAAAGTCTAAAAAAACAATCTTCATTTCTTTTTCGGTTTATGTTTGAGTTCTTTTTTGTGTTGTATGTAATCAAGAAGCATTACAACAAGTAACTATCCCATCCAAGTCGCCAAACTCTTCATAGATATCTGATTTGAATTTGGCAACCATATTCCCATTCTTCTGGTCGATGTCATTGTTCTCTGCCCACAGCTGGCCAACACGATTGTTGCCATCAGGATGAATAAGCAATTCTTCATTTTTTTGTTTGTAATGTATTGGTAATTAAATATCTGCTCGTTTGTCTTTCAACTATGTAAAGTTAATGCTGAATACTCGCATACCGCAAGAGGTGTTGATAACTATTTTTCAACAACAGCGTTTTACAAATTAGTACCACATTCCACAATGGAACTGGAAAAGAATTTCTTCGTTTCTAGTTTTAGACACAACGCTTCCAGCTTTTATCTTGTATGTGACGCGTTCCCTGGCCAGCCCCTTCCAATTATTCCAATAGGTACAATCGACAAAGGCTACGTAGCTGTCCTCATCTTCCTTACTAACTTTTACAAGAGGCAAAAGTTTCCCTTGTTTGATTAGTGCTGTTAAATCATGATATTTCAACGGGATAATGCCGTCAACATCCGATTCCTTGAATATGTATTCGCATCTATTGTATCCCCCATGCCAAACAGTTGGCAGAACGGTAAGATAGTTTTCGAGCAGAAACAACTGCCAAACCGCCATCTCTGTCGCATTGACCTTTAAATGCTCAATAAGGTCTTCCGTTTCATTTCCTTCAGCATCTACAATTTTAATATGTGTGATGTCGCCAGACCCTTCAAATGAAGGCATAGCCAAATCAAACCTACAGCCGTCCTCAACGCTTATCTCTGACGGCTCCGGGATTAAATGATCCACAAACGCTTTTCTGACGACTTCTCTCAATTCCGGAACAACCTCATCATCCATGGCTTTCTCAAGAAAGCTTATTCTGTCTTTACCATACATCTTTTCCGCATATTCCGAATATTCATTCCCCTTGTCGGAATACTTTGAGCCTTCTACCGACACGTCCTTCTCGTCTTCGGACTCCTCGGTTTTCACCTCCTTGTATTCCACAACTCGGCCACAATGGGGACAGACCGACACCTGTCCAAATGTCCAGTTCTTGTAAAACCACTCAGGGATCCTGATGCTATACCATCTCAAATCCTGCGACTCCACGCCGCAATGCAAGCAGGGAATTCTGTCCGTCAACGGCATAGGGTTCCCGTCTTTGTCAACGGATTCCTCCAACGGTGCCAGGAATTGTTTTATCCGCACATACTCCAACGGATAGTTGAGCATGTTGTCGTCAGAGTAGGGCGATGTCAAACGCTTGGGCAACGAAACGATTTTGACAATCTTCCCCTCCTCGATTTGGAACAAGACCAACTGATTATTCTCCACCTTTAGGCATGCGTGGGAATAGTACCTGCTCAACATGACTTCCATGTGGGTCACATCTTTGGTCAGCACATACCTTTTCCGCCAATCCCACCAGTAAGCCCGCACATCGGCTTTCCCCCGTATCGTCTTTGACTTATACAACACGGTTATGACAGCATCATCCAGCATGTTTTCGAAATCGTCAAAATTCCCAAAGAACAAAGCGTCCATCATAGTCTTTGAGACTTGGGTGTAACTGTCATTGGGGAGGTTCTCTTCCATTTTGGCCGTGTACTTCTTCTCTTCCTGCGGCTCTGTTGCTGTTTTCATTTTCTTTTTCATTTTATTGTGTTTTAAGGATTTGTCGATTAGGAACACGATGATGATGACAGGCATCAATGGAGGCACCAGAAAAACTATGGCTGCATGCGTGCCAATCCGTTTCCACAGAGAAGGTGTTTTTACTATTTCAAACGCCTCAAAAGCCGCTATCTTGAGACGGTTCTTCTTATCATTGTAAGCGCGGATGCAATATGTCGCACAAATGGCCACAGCCCAGTAGATGGCGATGATAGTCCAGTGATTCATTTCTTTATATTGTTTTAATAAGGTTAGAGACTTCGGATGACCGAATAGTGACTGAACGAATTGCATGATTTCGTTCCGTGCAAAAATATATCTTATCGTTATGCGGTCTTGATTTTTACAAGGCTTGCAAATCAACCAATTCTCGAGGCAAGGTTATCTTCTTAGGTTCGCCACGCTTACCCGTAATGTAATAATGCTCGACTTGGGCGTTATCAAGTTGTTTATGGAATGCTTCGCGGATGCGAGCGCACTTCTCATTGATGGAGTTTTTGGTTGGATCAGTAACATCGCGTATGCTGACAGCAATGTTGCGTTCGATGATGCGGTTGGAAATCTGCTTGTAGATATCAAGCAACTCAACGTAGTAGTTGCGCAGTTCTTTGAAAAGGATGCCTTCGGGGTGCTTTAAGAAAAGCAGATATACAGCCTTGGGCAACGGAGACATAATGATTTCTGTATTGTTGTAATCAGGGAGCAAAATTCGGAAATCGTTGGTGACGACCAGATGACTTAAAGCGGGCTGCTCATCGATGAGATTCTGGATTTGGTAGAGCTGCACTCCCCTTTTGCGCAACTCCAGAAGACGGAAGCGGATTTCTTCGGTGAGGTCTTGGTTGCTCTTCTCTGGTAATGCCTCCCTATTGCAATCGGCGACGTCAAAGACAAAATGCGTTGCGTGCAGGTGCCAATACATGGATGCGCCAGAGTTGATACGATATGTTGAAAAAAGTTGGTTCATTGGTTTGGTTTTAAGTTGTTTCTTCTTTTTATGCGGTTGGAGAAGGACTCCTTCCCGTCAGCATTTCCCAAATCTCTTTTCTATCAAATAAAAACTTGAAAACACTTTGAAGCTTTGTCTCTATCGC
>JBGUNT010000014.1:0-13377 GCA_045117495.1 Candidatus Limimorpha sp.
TCAAGGCTCAGGACACCACTACCATGGACCTCAAAGCCTGTATGCGCTATGCCGTGGAACATTCCACCAAGATGCGCATTGCCCAAGCCGACAACCGCGATGCGCAAATCGACCGCCGCGATGCCATCCTTGCGGCCTTCACGCCTACGATTGACGGTAGCACATACGCCTACTCGAACTTTGGCCGCAGCATCGACCCGGAGACCAACACCTACATCAGGACGACCTCGTTCCATAATGGCTACAATCTCTCGGCAGGCATCAACCTCTTCAACGGATTCCAGGCGGTCAATAACCTGAAAATCACCAAGACGGCCCAACTGATGGGCTTGACCAAGGAGCAGCAAACCGAAGACCAGATTTGTCTCGCCACCATGGAAGCCTACTGCAATGTACTGTATTACGCCGAGATGCAGAATGCCTTGCAAGCGCAGGTGGCTACAGCAGAAAAATCCGTGCAACTGGCCACAAGGCAGGAACAACTGGGACAGAAATCCCATGCCGATGTGGTGCAGATGCAGAGCGACCTCGCCGAGCGCCAGTACCAGCTGACCACCTGTCGGAACAACCTCAACAATGCCATGATCACCCTGAAGGATGTGATGTTTTGGCCCATTGAAAAACCGTTGAAAATTGACGGGTTGGATGTAGGGCTGTCACACCGTGGCAGCCGCATCATCAACGATTCGTTAGTGCGGCTGCCACAATGCGACAGCCCTACAGACCAGGCGGAAAACATCACACAAACGTTGGAATTTGCCAAAACCAACATGCCCGCCGTCGTTTTGGCTGAAGGCACGATGAAAAACGCCCGCCTCGCATTGAAGACAGCCCGCTGGCAGTTGCTGCCTCGCCTCTCGCTCTACGGTGGCTGGTCGTCGAGTTACTTCACCTACCCGGGCATGGAGGGCTATGTGCCCACGCCGTATTTCGAACAGTTGAAGAACAATGGCGGCGAGTATGTGCAACTCTCGTTGAGCATCCCCATTTTCGACCGCCTCTCGAAGCATTCCAACATTGCAAAGCGGAAGAATGCCTACGACCGCGCCCAAGCCGATTATGAGCAGACGCTTCAAACGGTGGAAGCCGAGGTGCACCGCGCCATCGCCGACCGCGACGGTAGCGCCGATGCCCTGCGCCAAGCCGACACCCGCGCAGAATTGCAGCAAGAGGCATACGCGCTGAATACCAAACGCTTCGAGCAGGGATTGATTTCATCTATCGAGTACCAGACAGCCTCGAACAACTACCTCAACGCCCTTGCCGAACAATTGAACGCTAGGCTTCAATACTTTATCAAGAATAGCGTGGTTAATTACTATGGAGGGATACATTATATAGAACAGTAAAAGAGATTCCCCTGCGGGGAATGGAGGTCTAAGGTCGTTTTTAACCGCGGCGGCCTGTGGCGCTACAGATTGGCAACTAGTTCTTGCCGCCGCTAAATAACTAAGACAAGCACGCCATTCCCGAAGGGAAACTCAACAAACAATTCAACAGTTAAACAAACAACAATTCAACAATGAATAGCATCTCTGACAAATTAATCAAAATCCTATCGTTAGGCATAGGTCTCGCCATCGGCATCGTGCTGGTTGCCAAGGTGTGCTTCGAATTGTCGTACGACAGTTTCTACAAGGACGTGGACCGCATCTATATGATCACGGAAAACATCATCTTCCAAGAAGGTGGCGACCCCGATGACTATTGGGGCACTTCGGGAGGCATTGCGCCGGGTTTCAAGGCGGAGGTGCCTGGCGTGGAAGCTGCTACGCGCTATTCCAACCTGCTCAACGGTAACCTTTATGACGAAAACGACAACCTCATCACGGGCCTATGCATCGGTGCCGACACCTATTTTTTCGACTTTTTCGACCGCGAATTTCTTGCGGGCGACCCGATGCAGGCCTTGCAACAATACAATGGAGACATTGCCGTCAGCCGAAGCTTTGCGGAGAAGTTGGGTGGCGTGAACGAGGCCGTCGGCAAACAAATCTACAGTGAAGTTTGGGGACCGAAAACAAGACTGACCGTGGTTGGCGTGTTTGAGGATTTTCCGAAAAACGGTAGCGTACAATGCGACATTGTGACGACCATCGCTGCGTTTGGCGAGTGGAGCATCAACAACTGGCTAGGCAACGACCGTTATCGCGGCTTTGTCAGGCTGGCGCCCAATGTGGATCCCAACAGCTTGAAAGATGCCATCCGCAAGATGCAGGAGGCACACCAGCCTTTGGAAGAGTTGGAACGCGACGGCTCCACGATTTGGTACACGCTGACCCCTCTTGCCACCATGCATCGTCATGAGCCTACTATCAAAAACTATGTGTTGATTCTTTCGGTGGTGGCGGCCTTGTTGCTTTTGGTCTCGGTGCTCAACTACCTGCTAATGGCGGTTTCGGATGTGGTGCGCCGCTCCAAAGAAATGGGCGTCAGGAAGTGCTACGGTGCCAGCGCAGGAAGCATTTACGGAATGCTCATCAAAGAGACGGCTTTGAACCTGTTGGCTTCGTTGGCGGTGGCAGCCTTGGTGATATGGGCTTTCAGTGGGGTCATCGAGTCGCTGTTGGGCGTGCCAGTCGCCAACCTTATGGTGCCGCAAACCCGTTGGGTGCTTGTCGGCATCATCGCTTTCATTTTCCTAGTCTCGGCGCTCATTCCCGCGATGATGTTCGTCAGGATTCCTGTCTCGACGGCCTTCAGCGGCTACAAGGAAAGCAAGCGTCGTTGGAAACTCTCGTTGCTGATGTTGCAGATTGGCATCAATGCCATCCTGCTGCCTATGGTCCTCGTAGCCGACGGACAATATGAAAGGGCGTTGAATGCCGACATGGGTTACGAATTTGAGCATTTGTTGTATTCCCCGTTGAGAGGCGCAGATAAGGACAAATTGATACTGATTACGGAGAAACTGCGGCAATATCCCGAGGTGGAAGCCGCCGAACTGACCTATTGCATCCCTTTGTACAAGTCGTCGGGGAATAACATTATGCTGCCCGACAACCCGACGAAGTATCTGATGGGCGTGTGCGACCAATACATGGCGACGGAGGGTTTCTTCGACCTGATGGGCTTTCGTTTGATTGAGGGCAAAGCGCCTTCAAAGCCAAAAGATGTGGCCGTGAGCCAAAGTTTTGTGAAGGAGATGAACCTTTATGCCGACTGGAGCGATGGTGCTGTAGGCAAGGACATCCTGATTTCGGAGCACAGCGATGGCGACGATGATGTTTACACCATTTGTGGCGTTTATGAAGATTATGTCATCGGCTCGATGTTGGGCAACGACGACCGCGCGAGCATCCGCTTTTGTTGGAACATGGATTGGAACTATGGCTCCGAAGACTGGTCGAGAGTGATGAACACCTTGGTGGTAAAAGTGCGCGAGGTGAATCCCGAAGCCATCGCCAAGGTGAAGGCAGTCATCGAGGAATGTCTGCCCGAGCGGAACAATGTCGAAGTGACGCCTTACACCGAATTGGTCAAGAAGGAGTACACCCACCTATATCAGATGCGGCGCACATTCATAATAGGAGCCTTGTTCGCTTTGGCGATTGCCTTGTTTGGTCTGATAGGTTTTGTGCGCGACGAGGCCAACCGCCGCAGCAAGGAGGTGGCCATTCGCAAAGTGAATGGTGCGGTGGCGGGCGAAATCATCCGTATGTTCGTGGCGGATGTGCTGAAACTGGCTGTGATTGCGGCTTTAATCGGCGTGGCGATAGCCTATTTCCTCGCCGACAAATGGTTGGAGTTGTTCGCCATGCGCATCGGCCTCTCGCCTCTTTATTTCATCATCGGCGCGGTGACGGTCTTGATTATCGTGACCGCCGTGGTCGTCGTGAGCAGCAACCGCGTTGCCCGAATGAATCCTGTTAAGTCTTTGAAGAATAATTGATATGGAAACAATGTATATAGATTCCCTGCGGGAATGGAGATCAGGAGTTGTTGTTAACCGCGGCGGCCTGTGGCGCTACAGATTGGCAACTTGTTCTTGCCGCCGCTATATAACTAAGACAAGCACTCCATTCCCCGAAGGAGAATCTCAACAAACAATTAAACAATCAACAACTCAACAATATGGAACACTCAATGGATCGTAAAATCGAACAGAAAAAAGGCATTCGCCGCGCGTTCACCAAGAAGGCGCTGCCGTTTTGGGGCGGGGCGTTGCTCCTCGTCTTCATCCTTTGGCTCATCTTCAGGGACGACTCGAAGAAACTCCGCATCGACGCGGACAACATCACCGTGAGCACCGTCACCTCGGGCGAGTTCAACGACTACATCCGCATCAGCGGACAGGTCGCGCCCATGACGACCATCCAAATTAGCCCTTTGGAAGGCGGTGTGGTGCAACAAATCGTCACCGAGGAAGGCAGCCGCGTCAAGGCGGGTGATGTCATTCTTATCTTGAGCAACGAAAACCTGGATATGCAAATCCTCTCCTCCGAGGCCGACCTCGCCGAGAAGGAGAACATCCTGCGCAATACCATGATTCAGATGGAACAACAGAAACTGAGCGTGGAGCAGGAGAAACTGCAACTGCAGATGGAGGTGCAGCGCAACCGCCGCACCTACGAGGCGCAGAAGTCGCTCTACGACGACGGCCTCATCGCCCGCGAGGACTTCCTGAAGGCCGAGGAGGACTTCACACTCTCCAACAGTCGCCTGAAGCTGGTGGAGAACCGCGCCAAACAGGACAGCCTTCACCGCTCGGTGGAAATCGACCGTATGCGCGAAAGCCTCGAGAACATGCGCGTCAATATGATGATGATCCGCAAGCGCAAGGAAAACCTGACCATCAAGGCACCCATCGATGGCGAGTTGGGCCTTTTGGATGTGGTGTTGGGGCAGTCAGTGGGTGCAGGCTCCAAAATCGGGCAAATCAACAACCTTGACAGTTACAAGATTGAGGCTCAGATCGATGAGCATTACATCGACCGCATCACCCCTGGCTTGGAGGCCACCTTCGAGCGGCAGAGCGAGCGGTATCAGGCACAGATCCGCAAGGTGTATCCCGAGGTGCGCGACGGCAAGTTCAAGGCCGACTTCAAGTTCATGGAGCAGCAGCCCGAGAACATCCGCAGCGGCCAGACCTATTACCTCAACCTGCAACTCGGTCAGCCCGTGGAGGCGGTGCTCATCCCGCGTGGTGCCTTCTACCAAAAGACTGGCGGCAAGTGGATCTATGTGCTCTCGCCCGACGGCAGCAAGGCCACGCGCCGCGACATCAAGATTGGGCGACAGAACCCGCAGTATTACGAGGTCGTCGAAGGCCTGGAGGCTGGCGAGAAGGTGATTACTTCTTCGTATGACAACTTCGGCGAATCGGAGGTGCTGGTGTTTTGATAGATGAGATTCCCCTGCGGGGAATGGAGGTCGGGAGTTGTTGCTAACCGCGGCGGCCTTTGGCGCTACAAATAGGCAACTTGTTCTTGCCGCCGCTGTATAACGGACAAATGAAACTCCATTCCCGAAGGGAATCTCAAAACGACAAACAACAAATCAACAAAATAAAAGTTTAACCATTAAAGACTAAAAGCAATGATTAAAGTAGAAAATCTCAGGAAGGTCTTCCGCAGCGAGGACATTGAAATCGAAACCATCGCATTGGACGGCGTTTCATTCGAAATCAACGACGGCGAGTTTGTCGCCATCATGGGGCCTTCGGGCTGCGGCAAGTCCACCTTGCTCAATATCCTCGGCCTCTTGGACAACCCCACCGAGGGTCGTTACGAGCTCCTCGGCCATCAGGTCGGCGACCTCAAGGAGAAGGACCGCACCCAGTTCCGCAAGGGCAACATCGGCTTCGTGTTCCAGAGCTTCAACCTCATTGACGAACTCAACGTGTTTGAGAACATCGAACTGCCGCTGCGCTATATGAACATCCCCGCCGCCGAGCGCAAGCAGCGCGTCGAGGACATCATGACGCGCATGGCCATCAAGCACCGCGCCTCGCACTTCCCGCAGCAGCTGTCGGGCGGTCAGCAGCAAAGGGTGGCCATCGCCCGCGCCGTGGTCGCCAACCCCAAGCTCATCCTCGCCGACGAGCCCACGGGTAACCTCGACTCGAAGAACGGCAAGGAAGTGATGGACCTGCTCACTGACCTCCACAAGGAAGGCACAACCATCGTCATGGTGACCCACTCGCAGCGCGACGCCGGCTACGCCGACCGCATCATCAACCTGTTCGACGGTAAAATCGTGGAAGAGGTGTTGTCGCAACTGTAAAAAGACATGGGACACGAGGGGGCGAAATAGTCTATCTCGTGTCCCATAGTCTATTTATAACAGCGGCGTCATATAAAGCGGCAGAAACACCAACCCGTCTTTGACTTCAACATCTTTGGAGTGAAGCACATACGGCGTGGAAAGATAGTTTCGGTACTTTTCGATGCACTTTTTTATCGAGGTCAAGGTGTAGTTTGTGCTGCTCTTGACTTCGATGGGCGATATGTTGTGCCGCGAGGTGACGGTTTCTTTTTGGATCAAGAAATCAACCTCCATACGGTTTTCGGCTTCTTCCTTGTCGTAATTGTTGTAGAAATAAAGTTTCTTGTCCGTTGCTTTAAGCATTTGCGCTACAATGTTTTCCACCAACATTCCTTCGTTGATTTCCAATTTGTCGAACATCAGTTTCTGGTAAATCTCGTTGCTGACGATGCCTCGGGCGTTGAAAGCCAGTGAGATGAGCAGACCTGTGTCGCAGAAATAGCATTTGAGGGCGGTGCGGTCTTCGTTGAGTTGCAAACCGATGTTGGGCGCGGTGGTGTTGTAGCAGATGTTGGCGATTCGGGCATCGTCGAGCCAGAAGAAAGCGCTGTCGTATTCGCGCATTCGGGCTTCGTCCTTCAGTGCAGAGAGGGTGAATTTCTTCTCGTGCTTTTGGAGTTGTCCGGGAATGGCATCATAGATGGCCTCCACACGAGCCGTCGCTGAGCCAGCGTATTTCTTGATGTCGTTTTTGTAGAGGCGCAAAATCTGGCGTTTGATGGCATCCACTTTGTTGAAATCTTTCGTTTGTGCATATTCGGCCACTGCTTGCGGCATACCGCCCACAATCATATATTGGCGGAAATAGTGCATCGCGTCGCGGTGGAAGTCGCCCATAGGTTGCTGTTTTTCGAACTGTTTTTGGATGTATGGCATCAGCACTTCGTTTCCCATCGCCCAAAGGAATTCCTCGAAGTCCATCGGATACATGTCGATGCCTTCTTCTTCGGAAGGAATGACGATGTCCTCCACGTTTTTCTTGATCGAGATGAGCGAGCCGGTTTCCAAGTAGTCGAAACGATGGTCGGCCACCAAAGTCTTGATGGCTTCGCGGGCGCGAGGGCATTTCTGCACTTCGTCGAAGATGATGAGCGACTTGCGGGGCGTGAGGGTTTTCTTGTAATGGAGTTGGATGTTTTGCAGCAGCGTGTCCACATCTTCCAGATAGTCGTCAAACCACGACTTGACTCGGGCTGGTGCTTTGCTGAAGTCAATCAGGATGTAGGATTCGTATTCGTTGCGGGCAAACTCCTCTACGGTATAGCTTTTCCCAATGCGTCGTGCACCTTCGATAAGCAATGCGGTATCGCCATTCCGTTCTTGCTTCCATTTCAATAGTTTGTCATAGATTTTCCGTCTCATAAATCACCTTTCCTAGATTTTTCAAATGGGTGTTTATACACTTTTCCTAGATTTTTCAATGTGGCAAAATTACACATTTCCTAGATTTTTGAATGAAAAGCTCCAAAAAAAATTCTTCATGACAACGCTCACTGTAAAGTTTCTTTACACCACTGTAAAGAAACTTTACACTTTTTGTAAAACGCTGTTTTTGTATTTTATTGGTTTTTAATTGTTTACAATTTTGGCACGGCGATTGCCATGCTAAAAGGAAGTAAAATTATAAACCTGTAAAGCTATGGCAAAGAAATCGTTTTTGACCGCACTGCTGGTTGTTATGGCGGTGCTGTGCGCTGGGGCGCAGAACTTGAATGGCCGTTTGGCCGATGAAAACGGCGAGCCTGTGGCTTTCGCCAACATGACCCTCAAAAAGGCCGCCAACGACAGCCTCGTGGCAGGTCTGACCTCCGACGAAGACGGCAGCTTCTCCGTCGATGTGAAAGATGGAAGATACATTCTAACTGCCTCCGCCATCGGCTACGAGCGGCTGACCATCCGCTGTGGGGCAACTTCCCTTGGTACACTATTGATGCCCAAAACCACAGCGCAATTGGATGAAGTGGTCGTCGAAGGCTCACGAATTACCGAAGAAGCTGGGCGTTTCGTTGTGCTTCCCGACCCGAAAGAGGCGAAAGTCGCGGGACGCGGCCTCACTTTATTGGATATGCAGCAGTTACCTGGCTTGGAGGTGGATGTGGCCATGCAAAACATCACCATTGACGGTGGCACACCCATCCTGCAAATCAACGGGAAGGAAGTGCCGCTCAACCGCTTCATCAATGTCAGGCCTGAACAAATCCTGCGTATCGAGTACAGCAATGAACCTGGAATCCGCTATTTGGACCGTAACGCGTCGGGTGTCATCAATCTTGTGCTAAAGGAATCGGACGACGGCGGGAACGTGATGGCGAGGATTCAGTCGGCTTTCACGACGGGCTTCGTGGATGGCTATCTCATGGCCGCCCACCACAAGGGCAAGTCGGAGTTTTCATTGCAGTACAACTTGAGCCACCGCAACTACAAGAACGTGCCTTACGAGATGACAGACAGTTATATCGCGGAAGATCGCACGGTGGAGCGTTATCAAGAAATGAATTTCCCGTTCAATTACATCACGCACAACATCACAGGAGAATACACCTACCAGCCTAACGACAGCACCATGTTCGTGGCCACCTTGCGCGACTACATCGACAACAACCATTGGTACGGCACGGGCACCATCAACGAAACGGAGAACGGCATAACCACGCAGATGGACATGAACAAACAGACTGACAGGAAAGGCAACTCGCCGACGCTGGACTTGTTCTTCACGCACAAGATGCGCAACAAACAGAAAATCGAACTCAACGCAGTTGGGCTGTATTCGCACAGCGAGTATTTCAACAACTTGATTTACAGGGATTCGGAGAGCGAATGGCAATATCCTACCAAGGTGATTAACAAGGGTTACCTGATAGGCGGCGAGGCCGTTTACAGCAAGCAGTTCAAGAAGGCGGAAGCCCGCATCGGACTGCAATACCAGCACAACTTCGCGAGCAACGACTACGTGATTTACGAGACGCAGACCGAGATGACCAAGGACAACACCTATCTTTATGCCGGCATTGAAGGCAATTTTAGCGACAATGTGATGTATTCTTTAGGAACGGGCGCCAAGTTGTTCACCGTGACCGACGGCATCGACACCAAGCGATACCTCCGCAACTTGAGCACGGCGGGCCTGTTTTGGCGCATCAACCAGCGTTGGTCGGTGACGGTCAACACGCAGTTTGTCCCTTACCTGCCTTCGTTGAGCGACATGTCGCCCGTGTTGCAGCGCGTGGACGATGTGGAGGCCATCTGTGGCAATGAGTCGTTGCGGCCTTATAACACCTTGTTCGGTGCACTGCGGTTGCGTTACAATAATAAGGGATGGTTTGCCAGTATGATTCCAAGTTATTACAGGAACTTTTCCCCCACTGTCCGCTTGTATCATTACGATCCTGACCTTGATCTTTTCGTCGGCACAAGGCAGAACACCGACTATTACCAGCGTTTTCAGTTGAAAGCCGAGGTGGGCGTAAAGCAACTATTTGACCGATTGAACATTACGCTGAACGCCAAACTGAAGAAGGAGGAAGCCAAAGGCGAGGAATTCTATCACGACAACCTCAACTTTAGCAGCGGTATCAAGGCGCAGTTTGTCTGGAAGCAATTGGTGGTCGGCTGCAACTTCGACTTCACGCCCGAATGGTCTTTGTTCGGTGAGGATTTGTCGGGAGGCGAGATGTCGCAAAGCATCTATGCTGAATACAACTGGAAGAGCCTGAATGCGAGCGTAGTATGGCATTGTCCGTTCAATAGGAAGGGCTATATGTACCAGACCAGCAACCTCTCGGCGGTGCATCCCTACAGCCATACCAACTGGACCAGCGACAACGGCAACATGGTCGTGTTGGGTCTCACATGGAAGTTCAACTACGGGAAGGCGTTCAACAAAGGCCAGAAGACGCTTTGGAACGGTGGATATGATGACGGTATGGTGAAGTGAAACTATTTAAAATCAATAGAATATGAAGAATTTGATAATTTATACCTTGCTTGCAACCCTGTTAATGATGGACGGGTGGAACGTGCAAGCGCAAAACAACAATGTATGGAAAGTGGACACCGTTACTGATGGGAAAGGTAACAAAACCATTACCATGTACATGCAAAAAAACGTTGTGAAAGGCAACGGCAACATCGTCACGCGTGACATCGATGTGGCGGCGTTCAAGGAAATCAGCATGATATTGCCTGCAACGGTAAACTACAAAGTGGCGGACAACTACTCTTGCCGCGTGACCCTCGACGAGAACCTTTTCGAGTGGGTCGACATCTATCTGAAAGGCGATTGCTTGAAGGTCGAGATGGTTAAGACGTTTCAGCAATCCGACGTGAAGCCGACGAAGTTCCTCATCGAGCTCACCGCTCCGACCTTGGAGGAAATCAGTATAATGGGTGGCGGCGACTTTAATTTCGTCACGCCGTATGAAGCCAAAGAGTTGAAAATCAAATTGACGGGTTCGGGCGATGTGGTTTTCGAGAAAACAGCAAACATCCATGATTTTGATGTGGATGTTGCAGGCTCGGGAAATGTGTTGAGTAAAGAGTTCCATGCTGACTACATGGATATAAGCATCGCCGGATCGGGGAAGATGGTTTGCGAACACCTCCAAGCCAATCACCTGCGTTCAAGTGTCGCTGGTTCGGGCGATGTCATTATCAAGGATGGTAAGGTGAAAAAAGCGAACCTTACTGTGGCGGGTTCGGGCTCCATTGAGGCACGCTGCCAGATGGAATCGATGGACTACAGCGTTGCTGGCACGGGTAGTATCTCATACCCAGGCGATGTCAAGGCGGTAGGCACCGTAGTAGGCGGCAAGATCAATAAAATCTGGGGAACAGAAAACAACAAGAAAAAAAGTTGTGATGAAAAACCGTAATAAAACGAGAATCAACCAAACGCTTTTCGAAAAGTTGGTAAAGTTCTTCGGACTTGAAAAAGCGGAGAAAATATACAAAAGACTTGATCGTTTAAATAATAACTCAACAACTTATGGCTCGAATCTATAAAAAAGGTAAGACCTCCCTCGTGTCTTCCATCCTGAACATCTTGGGCTTGACGGCAGCCTTCGCCGCGCTCTACATCATCCTCGTGCAGGTACACCACGACCTCACTTACAACAAGGCGCTCAAAGACAGCGACAGGATTTATTGCATGATGGTCGGCGACCGATTTGCTGACTATGGCGCCTCATGCTGGATTAACCGACCGATTTCTGAGGCGGTCATTGCGGCCTCGCCCGACGTGGAAGCGGGCGGCTGCGGCTATGTGGGCAAAAACTGCTCGACCGCCACCGTTTTGCTTGACGACGACCGTCAAATGAGTGTGAAAATCGGTGCCTTCAGCAATGGCGGCAAGGATGTTTTCGGCTTCGAACTCGTTGCGGGCAACTGGGACGACTGGATTAACGGCATCACCTACGCCGTTTCGGAATCGACGGCGCAACGGCTTGGCGTGGAAGTGGGCGACGTGGCCAAACTTCGGACGAACAGTTGGCAGGGACTGCAACTTGAAGACGCCGTCATCGTCGCCATTTACAAGGACATGCCCGCCAATAGCGACGGCACCACTTTCGATATGTTTTACAATATCGGCAATCGGGGTTTGGACAATTGGAGCGAATGGGGCTTCAACTATTTCGTGAAACTTCGCGAAGGCGCCGACCCGAAAGCGTTTGAAGAGGCCTCGAAACCTGCCATGAAGGACGCCTTTATGCGGCTGAACGGCATTGACCCGACATCGCTCAGTGAGGAGGAAAAGGCTCTGTGTGAGGAGTCGGTGGGTGGCACCAATCTCCAACTGATAAAACTCACCGATATGTATTTTGCCAAAAACATCAATGCGTCAGGAAAGACGGGCAACCGTACTACGACGATGACCTTGCTCGCCATCGCCATTGCGGTCATTGTCATCGCGTTCATCAACTACATCAACTTCTTCTTCGCGATGGTGCCCATGCGATTAAAGAACGTCAACACGCGCAAGATATTAGGCAGCAGTCGTTTCCAATTGGTGATGTCGTTTGTCGGCGAGTCGGTGACGATGGTGGTCATTGCCTTGGCGTTGGCCGTGGCCGTGGTTACGCTGTTCAGGCAGTCCACCTTGGCCTCGCTGATTGAAACGCCGTTGGACTTCGGCCAAAACCAGGGCCTTGTTGCCTTGACCGTCGGCCTTGGGTTGTTCATTTCGGTGGCAGCCAGCATTTATCCCGCTTTGTTCGCCACCTCGTTCAATCCTGCCTTTGCCTTGAAAGGTACGCTCGGCACCACGCAAAAAGGCAAGGCTTTCCGCATTGGTTTGATTGGATTGCAGTTTACGGTGTCTATCGTGCTGATTATCTGCGCTATATTCATCCACGAGCAACGCCAGTTCATGCTCAACCGCGACATGGGCTTCGACCACGAGCAACTGCTCACGCTGCAGACCACGGCTAAAATCGCCTACCTCGACCGTGAAACCTGTGAAAACCGTCTCAAATCCGATGCCGCCATTAAGGATGTGGCTTGGGGCGATGGTGGGTTTGTCAAAGACGAGCGCATGGGCTGGGGCAGAAAATACAAGGATGCCAATGTGAATTGGCAATGCTATCCTGTTTCGTGGAACTTTTTGGATTTCATGGGAATAGAAATCGTGGAAGGCCGCAATTTCACGCCCGCCGACGAGCAATCGGAAAACGGTGTCTATATCTTGAACGAGACCGCCCAAAAAATGTATGACATCACGGTCGGCGACCAAATCCAAGGCCACACCGAAGGTTTGGCCGAGGTTGCAGGGATTTGTAAGGACTTCAACTATTCCGCCTTGCGCAACGAGATTGGCCCGTTTGCCTTGTATGTCTTCGGCAAGAAACCGTGGCGGCCTTGTATGCAACTGTTTGTGCGCACCGAGGCTGGCGTGGATGTCCCCGCTGTGATGAAGCGCATCCAAACCATCCTGAATGAACTGGATCCCGACATTGCCGCCGAGGATTACGACGTGCAGCTTTTCGACCAAACGCTGCAAAGCCAATATAAAAAGGAGCAAAACCTCTCGAAGTTAGTCACTTTGTTTACAGTGTTGGCCATCGTCATCTCGCTGATGGGTGTGTTCGGCTTGGTGATGTTCGAGACGGAGCA